>PKTU01000146.1 GCA_002869005.1 Deltaproteobacteria bacterium | reverse complement strand
CCTCGGCCATTACGAGCGCTATACCCACGCGCGCCTCTCGGTGAACAACAACTTCACCACGGGGCAGGTATACGATACGGTCATCACCAAGGAGCGGCACGGCGACTACCTTGGCGGCACGGTGCAGGTCATCCCGCACATAACAGACGAGATAAAAAGGCGCATCCACCAGGCGGCGAAGGGCGTGGATGTTGCGATAATCGAGGTCGGAGGCACGGTTGGCGACATCGAATCGTTACCGTTCCTTGAGGCGATAAGACAATTTCGCTCCGACGTCGGCTCAAAAAACACGATCTTCATACATCTAACGCTGGTGCCTTACCTGGCGGCTGCGGGTGAGGTGAAGACGAAGCCCACGCAGCACTCGGTAAATGAGCTGAGGCGCATCGGCATCCAGCCCGATATCCTTATCTGCCGTTCGGAGATACCCCTCTCAACGGAGATAAAGGAGAAGATTTCCCTCTTCTGCTCGGTGGACAGGGACGCGGTAATCGCCGCGAAAGACGTCTCCAACATCTACGAGGTGCCGCTAAACCTTCATAGCGAGGGGCTGGACAACAAGGTCGTGGAGCTTTTGAATATCTGGACGGGAAGCCCCAAGTTGGAGAAGTGGGAGAACATCCAGAGCATCGTAAGAAACCCCGACGACAAGGTGAAGATAGCGATAGTCGGAAAATATGTAGAGTTAAAAGAGAGCTACAAATCGCTCTCGGAAGCGTTGGTTCACGGCGGTATCGGCAACAGGGTCGAGACGGAGCTGATTTTCATAGACGCCGAGGAGCTTGAGGAGGACCCGGAGGGCGCCCTCGCGGGACAGTGTGACGGAATCCTCGTGCCCGGCGGCTTCGGAACCCGCGGCACCGAAGGCAAGATCAGGGCGATACAGTACGCCCGCGAAAACAACATCCCCTTCTTCGGCATCTGCCTCGGCATGCAGCTTGCGGTCGTGGAGTACGCGAGAAACGTCTGCGGCCTCGATGGCGCGAACTCCTCCGAGCTAAACCCCGATACAAAATACCCGGTCATCGATCTCATGGCCGAGCAGGTAGGTATAGAGGACCTGGGCGGCACGATGCGCCTCGGCGCTTACCCCTGCCGCCTAAGAGAGAAAACCAAGGCCTACGCCGCTTATGGGGCAAAGGAGATAAGCGAACGCCACCGCCATCGCTACGAGTTCAATAACGCTTTTAGAGATCAGCTCCAGGAGCAGGGTCTGATCCTCTCAGGGCTCTCCCCGGACGGCCACCTCGTCGAGATGGTGGAGCTTCCCGAACACCACTGGTTTGTAGGCTGCCAGTTTCATCCCGAGTTTAAAAGCCGCCCGATGGACCCCCATCCGCTCTTTAGGGAGTTCATAAAGGCGAGCCTCACTTCTAGGAAGGCTGGCTAAAACGTTGAACTCAAAGAGCGTCACAATTGGCGGCGCTACCCTTGGGGGAGGGGAGAAGCCGGTACTTATAGCGGGGCCCTGCGTCATCGAGTCGGAGGAGCTTACCCTCTCAACGGCTAACTCCCTAAAGGAGATCGCCGAAAGAATCGGCGTCGACTTCATATTCAAATCCTCATACGACAAGGCCAACCGCACCTCGGTTGATTCCTTTCGCGGCCCAGGCCTCGATGCCGGGTTAGAGGTGCTATCCCGCGTACGCAGGGAGGTGGGGGTCCCGGTTATCACCGACGTACATACCGTAGAGGAGGCGGTGGCGGCTGCCGAGGTTGCGGATTCAATTCAGATTCCAGCCTTTTTATCCCGCCAGACCGACCTGCTTGTGGCTGCGGGACGCACTGGAAAGCCCGTGAATATCAAGAAGGGGCAATTTCTCGCGCCTGAAGATATGGAAAACGCAGTCAAAAAGGTTGAATCCTCAGGAGTCTGCCCCGGCGTGACCCTCACAGAGAGGGGAACCACCATGGGGTACCGCTATCTGGTAGTTGATTTTCAGGGGTTTGCCAGGATGAAGGAGCTTGGCTACCCTGTAGTATTCGATGCGACCCACTCGGTACAGAGCCCCGGAGGAGGCTGCGGAGTTTCCTCGGGCAATAGGGAGATGGCTCCCGTCCTGGCCCGGGCGGCGGCGGCTGTTGGTATCGACGCGCTCTTCATAGAGGTGCACCCGGACCCGGACCATGCGCTCTGTGACGGCCCGAACTCACTTCATTTGAGCGCTGTAGAGCCCCTTATGAGAATGATCCTCGCCATTGATGCGGCGAGGAGGGAGGGTTAACCCCTTGAAGGTAATCGAGGAGGGGCGGAAGGTCCTCGCCATCGAGGCGCGCGCAATAGATGCGCTGAGCGAAAGCTTGGATGGACGCTTTGAAGATGCCGTAGAGCTTATCTTGTCCTGCAAGGGCAAGGTTGTCGTGACGGGTATCGGCAAGAGCGGCATCATTTGCCGCAAAATAGCGGCTACCCTCAGCTCCACAGGCACACCAGCCTTCTTTCTCCACCCCGCGGAGGGGGCTCACGGCGACCTCGGCGTCCTCTCACCCACGGATGTAGTCCTGGCGGTATCAAACTCCGGCGAATCCAGCGAGCTCCTCGGGCTCCTGCCCCTCATCCGGCGCATGGGCATCAAGATGATCTCAATCACAGGCGTCGAAAACTCAACCCTGGCAAGGCGCGCCGACCTTTTATTGCCGATAAAAATCGAGAGCGAAGGGTGTCCCTTAAACCTTGCGCCGATGGCCTCCACAACCGTTACCCTTGCCCTAGGCGACGCCATCGCGGCGGCGCTCATGGTCAAGCGCGGCCTATCGAAGGAGGACTTCGCCCTCGTCCATCCGGCGGGCTCTCTAGGGCGAAGGCTGACCCTTACCCTTGAGGACTTAATGGTATCCGGAGCCGGCGTCCCCTCCGTTACACCTGAGACGACCATGCGGGAGGCTATCCCCGAAATTTCCGTAAAAGGGCTCGGCTTCACAGGTGTTTTTGGCGCCGGGGGGGAACTTCTGGGCGTCATAACCGACGGAGACCTACGGCGAGGAATAGCGTCGGGCGAATCCTTCCTCGATGTTCGCGCCGAGGATGTGATGAGCAAAGATCCCGTCCGCGCTGAAGCCGCGATGCTCGCGGTAAACGGACTGAGGTTGATGGAGGAGCACTCCATAACAAGCCTCTTCGTAGAAGGGGAGAGCGGCGGGATTCTGGGCGTCGTCCACATGCACCACATCTTGAAAGCGGGGCTATGATGGAGATCGTCGAGCGGCTCTATAGAATCAAGCTCCTCTGCCTTGACGTTGACGGAATTCTCACCGACGGTCGTATACACATAGACGACAATGGCGTGGAGACAAAGACTTTCGATGTAACCGACGGCCTTGGAATAGCCCTCCTGCGGAAGGCCGGAGTCGAGGTCGCCATAATCACCGGGCGAACAAGCGAGGTTGTTAAGCTTCGCGCGAAGGAGCTTGGAATTGAACACCTTAGCCAAGGTGTAAGGGATAAAGCCGAGGTCTTGGAGGAGCTTATCGGGGAGCTTGGAATATCCACGGATAATGTGGCCTTCATGGGAGACGACCTTGTAGACTTGCCCGCCATAACAAAAGTCGGACTAGGCGTGACCGTCCCGGCGGCGCCCGAGGATGTAAAGCTGCGCTCTCACCTTGTTACTGGAAAACCCGGCGGACGTGGAGCGGTGAGGGAGCTTTGTGAAGCGATCCTGAAGGCCAAAGGTGAGTGGGATAGGGTCACATCGCCATTTATAAACACCCCTCCGTTGGTAATAGAATGAGATTTGGCTTCGTCCTCTTCTTGACAGCTTTTCTCCTTGGCGGGTGCGGCATGAATCAGGACCCGGTAGCCGATAGCGGCGAAGAGGTCAAGGGCGCGAGCCAGACCTTCACGGGCCTAACCATGGAGGGGCTCTCCCCCAAGGGCGATTCGCGCTGGGTGCTGAGGGCAAAGAGCGCCAGCGCCGATACCTTCGGCAAGGTCGGCGACATGGTGGATGTCGTGGTTGAGGTGACGGATGCGCGAGGAAGGCTGGTTGCCCGCTCCGAGGGTTGCGACTTCATGGAGGATGCCCTGGTCAACCTCACGGGCGCTGTCAATATAATGTGGGATAAGTACACGGCCACCGGCAGGGATCTGTCATACGACCTGCGTTCTGGTATGATAACCTCAGAATCAAGGGTCAAAGTGATTGGCGACGGTTTTCTCGATGTCGAGGGCGACAACCTTTCGATCGAGGTGAAAAATCGCATCGCCCGTGTAAACGACAATGTCCACGCCCTCTTCACCGAGGTGAGCGATTGATTAAAAAGCTTTTAATTTTCATCACCATAATAACCATCCCCTTGGCGGCGATTGCCGAACCCACAACCCTCTCCCTTGGCGAGGGTGGCGCGCCCATATCAGTAGACGCCGAGAAGATGGAGCTCTTTGGGTTGGATAACATAGTTCTCTTCACGGGCAGCGTAACGGCTGTGAGGGGAGAGATGTCAATAGCATCGGAGCGCCTTGAAGTCCGTTCGGACGACAATGGCAATATTAAAGCAATCCTCGCTTTGGGTGATGTAAGGATGCGCATGTCCGAGATGGCGGCGGTGGCGGGGCGCGCCCAGTATGACCTGATGGAGGGAGTCGTTGAGCTGACCGAGGACCCACGCGTTTGGCGCGGCAGGGATGCGGTCGGCGGCGAGCGCATAACCATACACATTGAAGACAGCCGCATAAGCGTCGAGAAGGCGCGCGCCGTACTCTTCCCCGAAGAGATGAAGGTCCCCGCCGGTGAGTGACATTTTAAAAGCCGAAGGTTTGGTTAAACGGTACGGCGCAAAAACTGCGGTCGCGGGTGTGGACCTCGACGTGAGCCGGGGTGAAGTCGTAGGGCTTCTCGGCCCAAACGGCGCGGGGAAAACGACCACGTTTTATATGATCATCGGCCTCATCGCCCCTGATGCAGGTACGATTAGTATAGGCGGAGAGGATATAACCTCATTGCCTATGTACCGGCGGGAGAGGAAGGGGCTGGGGTACCTGCCTCAGGAACCATCCGTTTTTAGAAGGATGACGGTTCGTGAAAACATCTTCGCCGTGCTGGAGGCGCTGGGGAGGTCCCACGCCGAGGCTGAAGCCCGCACGGAGGAGATGCTTGACGAGTTGGCTATCCGCCACATAGCAGATTCCAAGGCGTTCCACCTCTCCGGGGGAGAGCGCCGCCGCCTGGAGATAGCACGTCTCTTGGCAACCGAGCCGGCTTTCATCCTTCTGGATGAGCCCTTTGCCGGGATTGATCCCATCGCAGTTGAGGAAATTAGGGAACGAATATTGCAATTGAAGTCCCTGGGAATCGGGATTATACTTAGTGATCATAATGTTAGGGAGGCACTGGGAGTCTGTGATCGCGCCTATGTAATCAGCCAGGGGGAGGTGCTGGAGCAGGGACCTCCCTCAAAAATCGTAATGAGCTCAAAGGCTCGGGAGATTTATCTCGGCGAATCGTTTCGCTTGGATTGATTATTAAACATGGCGCTGGAATTTCAGCACAAACTTTCTCAGGATATCCGCCTAACGCAAGAGCTGGTGATGACGCCCCAGCTCCAGCAGGCGATCAAGCTCCTGCAACTTACAAGGCTTGAGCTGGTCGACCGCGTGCAGGAGGAGATCGAGCAAAACCCTCTTTTGGAGGAGGCGCGCGAAGAACCCTCCGATGTTAAGACGAAGGAGGAGGAGGGCGAAGAGAGCGAGGCCGACAGGGCGCTCTCCGTCGCCGATGAACGAGAGGAGACCCCTGAAGTCGATTGGGAGCAGTACGCAGCCTATTTCGACGAATCCCGCCCGCAGGAATCCTACGACCGCTCCTCTGACGAAAAACCCCAGATAGAAAACTATGTAGCTTTCGAGAACTCGCTCTCGGACCACCTCTTGTGGCAGCTCAGGATGGAGCCGTTCAGCGAGGAGGAAAGCACGATTGGTACCGTGATCATCGGCAACATAGATGATGACGGATATCTGCGCCTTACGCTGGACGAGGTCGTGGAGCTCTCCGGCGCCCCCATCGACGCGGTGGAGGATGTCCTGGAAACGGTGCAGGAGTTCGACCCCTCCGGGGTGGCCTCAAGAGACTTGGCGGAGTGCCTCACCCGTCAGGCCAAGGAGCTGGGGTACCCTGAGTACGTGGTGAGGATGATCTCAGGGGGACTCAAACTTTTAGAGACAAAGAACTACAAAAAACTGGCGCGTGAGCTCTCCATAACTTTTGATGAGGTTGTGGAGGGCGCGAGGCTTATATCGGAGCTGGAACCGAGACCCGGAAGGGCTTTCTCAAAGGAGCGGGTGACTTACGTAACCCCGGACGTTTACGTCATAAAGCGCGAGGGAGAGTATATAGTCTCCCTTAATGAAGATGGCCTCCCGAAGCTGCGCGTATCGCCATACTACCGCTCGATTCTCTCCGAAAAGGTTGGTGACGACAAAGAGGCAAAGGGGTACATACAAGAGCGCATGCAGGCGGCGGTGTGGCTTATAAAAGCTATTGAGCAGCGCCAGCAGACGCTGCTCAAAGTGGCTAACTCCATCGTCCGTTTCCAAAGGGATTTTCTGGACCATGGGGTAAAAAACCTGAGGCCCCTCATATTGAAAGATGTCGCCGACGACATCGAGATGCACGAATCGACGGTGAGCAGGATAACCACCGGCAAATACATGCACACGCCGCATGGTACATTTGAATTGAAGTATTTCTTCTCCAGCGCCATCCAGCGAGACGGCGGGGAGGATTTGGCGAGCCGCTCGGTCAAGGAGCGCATAAAAGAGATTATAAGTCGCGAAGATGCCAAAAAACCATATAGCGACTTGAAAATATCGAAGATTCTTGAGAAGGAATACTCTCTTAAAATTGCGAGGCGGACGGTGAGCAAGTATCGCGAGAGCATGGGGATACTGCCATCCTCGTCACGCCGCTCCTACCTGTAGGGGTAAGGGCAACTTTTCAAATAAAGGAGAACGCCATGCAGATCAGTATCACTTTCAGACATGCAGAGAGCTCCGAATCCGTCAAACAACACGCTATCGACAAGATGCAAAAGCTTAAGAAATATTTCGACGGGATTGTCGAGGGGCATGTGATACTTACGCAGGAGAAGATAAGGTATCTGGCTGAGGTCACCCTCACGACCAACGGCATAAGGCTCGCGGCAAAGTATGAGGGCGGAGACTTTTTGACCGCCATTGACGGTATGGTAGCGAAAATAGAGCGCCAGCTTGTGAGGTACAAAGAAAAGCTGAAGCGCCATAAACCGATAACCAACCGCGAACGGCGCACGCTGCGCACCTCGATTTACGAATACGCGTCATTCGAGGAGCCCACGGGGCCCCGCGTTAAAGAGACCGGGCACTATGATACCCACCCAAAGACTATCGACGAGGCCGTCATGGAGCTGGACCTTATGGATTCCGATTTTCTCGTCTTTACAGATGAGTCCGGCGCGGTAAAGGTTGTTTACAGGCGCGAAGACGGCGACTACGGCTTGATCGAGCCTGAATAGGGAGGCGTAAGGGTTTATGCTGGTTGTTGATTTCCTAAAAGAAGAGTGGATCCTGGCGGATATCTCCTCCGCGGATAAAGAGGGTGTGCTCGCCGAGATGGTTGACGCCTTCGGCGACGTGATTAAAGACAAGGCCGCGGCGGTCAAAGTTCTTCTTGAGCGCGAAAAGCTGGGCTCCACGGGTATAGGCGAGGGTATAGCCATACCCCACGGCAAGCTCGCAGGCCTCGACCGGGTTATCTCCGTTTTCGCCCGCTCAAAGCAAGGGGTCGAATTCGATGCAATGGACGGCGCGCCGGTGCACAATTTCTTCCTCCTCATGGCGCCGGAAGATTCAGCGTCCATGCACTTAAAAGCGCTGGCCCGAATATCCCGTCTCCTGAAGTCGCGCCAGTTCAGGGATGAACTCTCCGAGTGCGCCACGGGCGCCGAGCTCTACAAAAAGATCTCGGAGGAAGATGAAAAGTATTGATGTGGAGCTGAGACGTTGAGAGAGATATCCTGCGAGACACTCTTTAGGGAGAAGGAATACAAGCTCTCCCTGGAGCTCCTCGGCGGCTCGTCGGGGCTGGGGAACCCGTTGCGCTCCTCGCGCATACAAAAGCCGGGGCTCGCCCTTGCAGGGTACGTAAAGCAGATACGCCCAAACCGGGTCCAGGTTCTCGGCGCCACGGAGATGCGCTACCTCGCTGGTCTTTCACCTGAAGAGCAGAAAGAGGCAATCGACAGGATCTTTGACCTTGACGTTGCCTGCTTCATAGTAACCAAAGGCCAGGATGTTGATGAAGAGTTCATCAAAATGGCCGACGAAAAGAAAATCCCGCTCTTTAAAACCACCCTTACAAGCCGCCTCCTCATCGAGCGCATAGAGCGTTACCTTGAAGATTGTCTCTCCCCGACGACGCACATGCACGCAGTTCTTGTCGATGTCATGGGGGTTGGGATACTTCTGAGAGGGCCAAGCGGCGTAGGTAAATCCGAGTGCGCGATGGACCTTGTCTTAAGGGGACACCGCCTCGTAGCCGACGATATCGTACAGATAAGACTTGCGCCGCCCTTTAAACTGATTGGACGCGGGGCGGGCCTTATCCGCTACCACATGGAGCTAAGGGGGCTTGGCGTCCTCAACATACAGGACCTCTTCGGCATAACCTCCATTCGCGCCGAAAAGGATATCAACCTGGTGGTTGACCTTGAACCCTGGGACGAGGCTGAGAGTTACGACAGGCTTGGCGTAGACGAAAAAACCTTTACCATCCTCGATATAGAGGTCCCGCACCTCATCATCCCCGTCGCTCCGGGGCGAAACATCGCCTCCGTTGTCGAAGTCGCCGCGAGAAATCACCTTTTGAAGTCCATGGGTCACAACTCCGCCATAAAGCTGAAAGAGAGATTGGAAGAGAGCCTCTCCAAGGGGGGAGAATGAACTTCGTAAGGCTTGTGGTGGTGACCGGGCTCTCGGGCTCAGGCAAGACGGCTGCGCTGAAATCATTGGAAGATCTAGGCTTTTTCTGCATAGACAACCTCCCTGTGGAGCTCTTCCCAAAGCTAGGACAGCTCTCGGTCTTCTCAAGGGAGATGGTCTCCAAAGTGGCTATAGGAATGGATAGCCGTGAGCCGACTTTTTTAGAGAGCTTTAAAGAGGCTTTTGAAGAACTTGAATCATTGGGGATAACGGCGGAGGTGATATTTCTGGAGGCCTCCGACGACGTCTTATTAAAACGTTTCAGCCAGACCCGCCGCCGCCATCCGCTGGCCGGCGGGCGCTCGGTTCCAGAAGCGATACACGAAGAGCGCAGACTTCTTGAGGAGATAAAGCGCAGAGCGGCGCTAGTTCTGGATACCTCCGAGATGAATGTGCACCAGCTAAAGCGCACACTCTGGGATTATTTCGAGAGCGGAGGCGAGGGTCGCACGATGCAGGTCACCCTTATGAGCTTCGGCTTTAGCCACGGCTTGCCGCGTGAGACGGATATGCTCTTTGACGTGCGCTTTTTAACTAACCCCTATTTCAACCCTGAGCTAAGGGATAAAACCGGCCTCGACCCAAAGGTGGCGGGCTTTGTATTCTCCGACCCGGCTTCGGAGGAGCTGCTTGACAGACTTGCCGGTTTGATAGCTTTTCTGCTGCCGAAGTATGAGGCTGAGGGGAAGAGCTACCTTACGGTCTCACTGGGTTGCACCGGCGGCAAGCACAGGTCCGTAGCTGTCGTTGAAGAGCTCTCTAAAAGGCTCGCGGGAGAGAGGCAGCCGATCAAGGTAATGCACAGGGATATCCAAAAATGAGAGTCCAATGATAGGTATTGTCGTAGCCGCGCACCTTGGGTACGGCTTGGAGATGGTGCGCGCGGCCGAAGGGATAGTAGGCAGGCTGGACGGCGTCAAGGCTGTAGTCTTCAACTATGGCGTTTCCCTTGAAGAGGCGCGCAACGCCCTTGTTGAAGCTGTTGACTCCCTCGATACGGGAGAGGGGGTCCTGATCCTCACAGACATGTTCGGCGGCACCCCGAACAATGTTGCACTACGGATAATTCGCGACACCAACATTGAGATAGTGGCGGGCGCGAACCTCCCGATGCTCCTTAAGGCTCAGGCCATCAGACACCAGATGGCCCTGCCGGAGCTTGCGCAGTTCATAAGCGAATACGGCTCAAAGCAAATCCTCTACGCAAAAGATATTCTCTGTGCTGTCAAGGGTAAAGAGGCGAAATGTTAAACCTGTTTCTCACCAGGGTCGATAACCGCCTTGTGCATGGACAGGTGCTCGAAGGATGGGTGCCTCGCCTTGGAGTCAGGACGATATACGTCGCCGATGAAGCCCTTTACGAAGATGACTTCAACAGGACTATTTTGGAAGCGATGGGGCAGGGGGTCATCAAAATAATAGTAATTACTCCAGCCAACCTTGCCAAAACGATCACAAGCGAAGCCGCTGGTAAGTTCGCCGTCCTCTTCAGGGATATAAAAAGCGTTGTCGAGGCTTTTCAAGCCGGCTTTGCCCTGCGTGAGCTAAACCTGGGAAACATTCACCCCAAGCCGGGCGCGACCAGGCTTACAGACTCCGTATACGTGGATGCAAATGACATAGCAGGGCTAAGGCTGCTTCTCGCCAATGGCGTACGCATAGAGGCGCGCGCGCTTCCCACCGAGCCGGGCGTTGAAGTCACCGGCGGATTATTGGAGGGGTGAGCTTTGGACTCAAACACCCTCCTTATCCTCACCATAATGGGCGGAATCCTAAGGATGGACCGCACAGCGCTGGTTCAGACTATGCTCTCCAGGCCGGTGCTGGCAGCGCCATTGGCCGGAATTATCATCGGCGACATACCGGCGGGGGTGCTCTGCGGCGTACTCATGGAGCCTGTGTGGCTCGCGCGGATACCCGTAGGCTCAAGGGTGCCCCCGGATGAGACTGTCGCGGCGATAACAGCAGTCGCTGGTGCAAAAGCATTATCGGCAGGGCTGCCCTGGCCCGG
>PKTU01000109.1 GCA_002869005.1 Deltaproteobacteria bacterium | reverse complement strand
CTCTAGTTGGAATCGCCGGGCCGCGCCTTGGAATTATCTCGACCATGGAGCCGCTCTCAATCCTGTTCCGTACATCCACCTTTGGATTTTGGCTGCCTGTGAGTACCTTTGCCGCAAAGCGATGAACCGTCGAAGGGCGCTCGTTGGCGAAGTTAGGTTCTACCTCCGTGGGGTCGCCGAAGTAAAAGCCTGTAGAATATCCCCAGCTGTTGACGCGGGAGAGCTCTTCTCTCCACTCCTCCTTCACCTTGAATGAGGAGGGATTTTCATAGTAAGAGTCAAGGGCCTCCCGGTAACATTTGACCACCGGGCCGAGGTATCCTATGCCCTTCATCCTTCCCTCGATTTTTAATGATGATATCCCGGCTTCGATAAGCGCGGGGATGTGGGCTACCATGCAAAGATCCTTCGAGTTCATTATGTAGGTGCCCCGCGCGTCCTCCGCTATTGGCAGGTATTTGCCGGGGCGCGTCTCCTCCTCAAGCCTGTATCGCCACCTGCAAGGCTGGGTGCACTCGCCTCGGTTGGAGTCGCGGCCCGTTAACGCGGCTGAAATGAGGCATCGCCCTGAATACGATATGCACATCGCCCCGTGGACGAACGCCTCCACCTCCAAATCAGTCCCGGCGGCTATTTGGGAGATCTCTGGAAGTGATAGCTCTCGCGCCGTGTTGATGCGGCTAACGCCCGCCGCGCGCCAAAAACGTGCCGCCTCCACGTTGGTGGTGTTTGCCTGAGTAGAGAGGTGTATCGGGGCTGATGGTGCTGCCTCCTTCACGATGGAGAGTACTCCGGGGTCGGCAACTATGAAGGCGTCGGGAGAGAGCGCTGCGGTTTGCGTTACCTCGTCTCTCAGCCCCTCCAGCTCGCCGCTTCTGAGGAAAGCGTTGACGGCGACGTAAACCTTTACGCCCGCTTCGTGGGCAAGCCCGATTCCTCGTTTTAACTCCTCCCGGGTAAAGTTGCCTGATAGGTTTCTGAGCGAGAACTCCTGCCCGGCGAGGTAGACTGCGTCCGCGCCGTAGTGTATAGCGATCTCAAGTTTCTCGAAATTTCCGGCAGGGGCGAGGAGCTCGGCTTTCTTCTTCAATTTCGACCTCAAATAAAAGGGCACATATTTCACAAAAATGATGGGCGGGTTGGCGTAAGCAAATTTAAAAGTGCTAAGCTCTTAAGCGATACCCTATCTTACCGCTAAGGAGGCCCCCCTGGACAAGGTGTATCTATCTTACGCCGAGGAGATAATTGACCCTACGGCGGGTGATGCCAGAGAACTGTCGGACCTCGCGGGCAGGGCGGAGGGCGTGGGGCTCACCTGCGACCTCCTGACCATCGTCCCCCTCAGTGAGCCGTGGGAGTCGGAGCTGCCAAAGGGACATTACCGCTCCGGTAACTCGCCCCTTGAAGCGCTCCATGATGGTGCGCGGCGCGTCTCCGCAGGCGAGGTCGATGCGGTGGTAATCCGCGGTGTGGAGCCTTTGAAGAGCGGCTACTCCAGGGATGAGCGGCACAGCCTTATGGATATATACCACGGGGTAACGATTCCCGAGGGATACCAGCTCGTCGCAGAGGAGTTCTTAAAAGGGATGGGCCTCTCCAACGAGTGGTTCAAAGATTGCGCCGAAGCGCTCTTCGACAACTATCTCAGCACCTATGAGAAGAGGCACCTGGGCGAGGCTAAACTCCCGGGCATAAGGTGGTACCAGCCGGTGACTCCGCTTTTTCGTGGAGTGGACTGCGCCAATCCCCTAATAGACTACAGTGGGCAGATACTCCTCACCACCGCAAGAGGGGCTTCTTTGCTGGGCCTTACCGAGTTGGTTGAGGTCGAGGGGGTAGGGCTCGGCGAGGCCTCCGGCGATGGCCCGGAAAACGCAAAGGAAATTAGCTCCTTTAGCCACCTCAAAGAAGCCATAAGGCTATGCGAAGCGGCCTCCGGACTCTCGATAAAGGCGCTAATGACCAATGGGTGCTGCGCGATTGAGCTTTACATCTGCTACCCGGTCGTGCCCCTCGCCTTCATATTGGCTTCCGGGGCGGTGCCGTCGGTTGATGAGGTCGTCTCCTACCTAGAAAGGCAACCCGTCACTGTTACGGGGGGGATGAACCTCGCCCGCGCGCCGTGGAACTGCCCAGCCCTAAGGGCCACGGTCGCCGTCTATCGGGAGATGCTGGAAAAATCCCTGCCCTACGGTCTTATCCACGGCAACGGAGGACTCGGCTACAAACAGGGCGTTGCTATTTTAGCCCGCTAAATCGTCCAGAACCTGCTGGGCGTGCCCTTTGGCCTTGACCTTGTCGTATATACGCTCGACTACGCCATCGGCATCGACAACAACCGTGGTGCGGATAGTCCCTTCAGTAACTTTGCCGTAGGATTTTTTCTCGCCCCAAGCGCCGTAGCTCTTTAGCATGCCAAACTCCTCGTCCGAGAGGAGCGGGAAGGTAAAGCCGTATTTCTCTCTAAAGCGGGCGTGGCTTTTAAGGCTATCTTTTGATACTCCGATGACAGCGGCGCCAATCTTTGCAAAAGCTTCTAATCTTTCCTGGAACTCCAGGGCTTCAGCGGTTCACCCGGAGGTGTTGTCTTTGGGGTAGAAGAATATCACCGCGCGCTTTCCCGCAATCGACGAGAGGCTAAACAGCTCGCCGGTGTCGCTCTCAAGTGAAAAATCGGGGGCTTTATCGCCAACATTTAACATTTTTTTACGCTCCTTGTTGATGGGTCATTGGCGGAAATTATACCATTTTAAACTTTAATGGTCAGCGCCTATGGTACATAATCTCGTCGCGCTTGCATTGGGGGTAAAAGAGTGCTAACTCTGAAAAGATTGTGGTTGGCGATAAACCCTCGCATAACATAGGTTTACAGGGCGGCATCATGTACCCTTATCTACGATATTTAAAACTTGTTTTAGATGCCAAAAAGAGAGCTCCTCTCGATATTACAGAGGAATCAGTGCTCCCCATGCGCGTATGGCCCGGCGATGTCGATATGTTCATGGAGCTCAACAATGGGCGGCACATGACACTAATGGATTTGGGGCGCTTTGATTTGGCGGCGCGAAGCGGGTTTCTAAAGGTGACAAGGGAGCGCGATTGGGGCTTTGCCGCTGCGGGAGCGAGCATAAGGTTCCGCTACCGAATAAAGTTCATGGAGCGCTTCAACCTTAGGACCAGGCTCATCGGCCTTGACAGCCGGTGGTTTTATTTTGAGCAGCGCACAGAGGTCAAGGGGAAGATATGCTCCTCGGCGCTTGTGAGGGGCGCTGTCGTCTCCCGCAATGGCGCCGTTCCAATAGAGGAGTCGCTTTCGGCTATTGGCCGCCGGGGCCTTGAGCTGCCCCTGCCGGATTGGGTAAAGCGTTGGGCAGAGGCCGATTCTCTACGCCCTTGGCCGGAGGATTGAGCCGATTAGCTGGTTTGTCTACATAGTTGAGTGCCGCGACGGAAGCTACTACACCGGCTCCACCAACGACCTCGCCCGGCGTGTTGACGCCCACAACAGAGGGCGCGGCGCAAAATACACGGCTGGGAGGAGCCCTGTGCGGCTCGTATATACCGAACCCTGTCCCGACCGCTCCTCAGCGGTAAGGCGTGAGGCGGGGATAAAGAAATTGCCGCGGCAAAAAAAGGCCGCGCTAATCGAGAGCGCCCCTATGGGGAATGGAGATAGAGATTGAGTGATACCGTAGCCATAGTCAACGATACCGAGATTTCCCGCCTGGAGCTTGATAACGCCATACAGGGCTTTGCGATGGGCGTTTACAGAAAACCTGTCGAGAGCCTCACGGATGAAGAGCGGGAGAAGTCAAAGGGAATGGCGATGGATAAACTGGTCGCTCGTCAACTTATTTACGAGGATGCACTTTCTCGTGGGCTGACAGTGCCCGATGGCGCTGTGGAGGCGGAGATAGAGAAGGTGGCGGCCAACTTCCCAAATGTGGAGGAGCTATACGGGACCCTCGCCAAGGCCGGTCTTTCCAAAGATGGGTATCATAAGATGCTCCATACGGATCTTCTCGTCAACCAGCTCACCGACATAAAGCTCTCTGAGGTCGATGAGATAACAGATGGGGAGATCAGCGCCTTTTACAATGAAAACGCCGAGAAGATGTCAAAGCCAGAGCGGGTACGCGCCTCCCATATACTAGTGAAGAGCGACGGTGGTGAGGGGCGCGAAGCGGCGCTGGAAGCCACTGAGAAGCTTAAAGCCAGTCTTTGTGACGAACCTTTTGAGGAAATCGCAAAGAGGCACTCCGCATGCCCCAGCGGCGCCAAGGGAGGCGACCTTGGTTGGTTCGGGCGTGGAGATATGGTTGCTTCCTTTGATGAGGCGGCGTTCTCGCGTGAGGTCGGGGAGGTCGGAGATATCGTCGAAACCCCTTTCGGGTTCCACATTTTGAAGGTTACGGGCAAGGATGGCGGCGGCGAGGTATCCTTCGAGGAGGCAGCGCCCAAGATACGTGAATTCCTTGACCGGAAGAAGAAAAGCGAATATCTGGCGGCTTGGGTCGCCGGACTCAAGTCGACCGCGGAAGTGCAGGTCTTCGACGTCCCCCGGGGATAGGTAGGTGAGATGAAGATAGAGAAAAAAGAGCTCATCGCGGGCAAGTGGACCCTCGACAACGCGAGGGATCTCTACGGCATAAACAACTGGGGAGACGGCTACTTTAAAATAGACCGTAAGGGTGAGGTCTGCGTTACACCGGATCCGTCCAACCCCAAGGCGTCCGCCTCGCTCCCTGATATTGTCGGTGGGCTGGTCGAGCGCGGCAGCGATTTGCCGGTGCTTCTAAGATTTGAAGATATACTCGCCTCACGCATCAGGCTAATAAATGAATCCTTCGGCAACGCCATCAAGCAGTATGGGTATAAAGGCGAATACCGAGGCGTATTCCCGATAAAGGTAAATCAGCAGCAGCAGGTAATCGACGAAATATCCACCTTTGGCAAACAGTACCATCACGGCTTGGAGGCGGGCTCAAAGGCAGAGCTGATCGCTGCCATCTCCTACCTGGACGACCCTGAGGCGCTGCTAATCTGCAACGGCTACAAGGATGAGATGTTTATACGCCTCGCCCTCTGCGCGCAGATGATGGATTTGAAATGCGTACTTGTGGTCGAGACTTTAAATGAGTTGCCGATAATAATACGCGTCTCGCAGGAGATGGGGATAAAGCCCATCCTCGGCATACGCATCAAGCTCTCGGCGTCGGCGGGCGGGCATTGGAAGGAGTCCGGGGGCGACCGCTCCGTCTTCGGGCTTAACTCCGCGCAGGTTATAAAGATGGTCGATCTCCTCCGTGAAGAGGGGATGCTCGACTGTCTCAAGCTCCTGCACTATCACCTCGGCTCGCAGATACCCCACATACGTCAGATAAGAAACGGGTTGATGGAGGCATGCCGCATTTACACCGGCCTGGTAGGTGAGGGCGCGCCAATGGGGATGATCGACCTCGGCGGCGGCCTGGCGGTGGACTATGACGGCTCGCACACCAATTTTGCCTCAAGCTGCAACTACACTCTGGACGAGTATTGCCGCGACATCGTGGACCTCGTGCAGCAGGTGATGGATGAGGCGGAGCTGCCCCACCCAACCATCGTCACCGAGTCGGGGCGTGCGCTCGTCGCCTATTACTCGCTGCTTGTCTTCAATATACTGGACACCGCAAGCTTTACCGGCGCCGATACGTTGCCTGAGCTCCCAGATGAGGAGGTGGGTCAGGTTACCGCCGATATACACGAAGCCGCCGCGAACATCCGCGAGAAAAACCTGCAGGAGCTCTACCACGACGTCATATATTACCGCGATGAGACGCGAGAGCTTTTCAAGCGCGGGCAGGTCTCGATAAGGGAGCGGGCGCTTGTCGAGTCTATCTTCTGGTACGCGATGAAGCGCATCCAGAAAGTAGTTAAAGGGATGCCCTACGCGCCCGACGAGTTCGAGGGGCTCGATGAGGCGTTATCAGATATCTACTACGGCAACCTCTCCGTTTTTCAGTCGCTACCCGACGTCTGGGCGATAAACCAGCTTTTCCCCATAATGCCTCTGCACAGACATAAGGAGGCGCCTACGCGCGACGCGGTCATTTCAGATATAACCTGTGATTGCGACGGCAAAATCGACCGTTTCATAGACCTTCAGGATGTAGCTAAGTCGCTGCCGCTCCATGAACTCAAAGCCGGTGAGGAATACCTTGTGGGCGTATTTCTCGTGGGAGCCTACCAGGAGACTTTGGGCGATCTTCACAACCTCCTCGGCGATACCAACGTCGCAAGCGTCAGGATCGGAGAGAATGGTGAGATCGAGTACGTCAGGGAGCTTGGCGGCGATTCTGTAAAGGATGTATTGACCTATGTCGAGTACGACCCGCGCGAACTTGTCACCCGTTTTAGGGAGAAGGCGGAGCGGGCGGTCAGAAGCGGACTGATTAACGGACAGATGCGCAGAGTTCTTACCCGGACATATGAAGAGGGCCTGCGCGGGTACACATACTATGAGAGCTCCGAGGATTAGGGAGGCGATAATATGAGCAAAGTTCTGATAATAGGCGCGGGCGGAGTTGGCAGGGTTGTAGCGCATAAGTGCGCGCAGGCCAAGGATGTCTTTACCGAGATAACCCTCGCGTCGAGAACCAAGGAAAAATGTGATGCGATAGCAGCAGAGCTCCCGGTATCCATAGGGACTGCGGCGGTTGACGCCGACAAGGTGCCTGAGCTTGTTGAGCTGATCCGCGCCGAAAAGCCGGACTTGGTACTAAATGTCGCGCTGCCTTATCAGGACCTTACTATAATGGACGCCTGCCTTGAGACCGGCGTCGATTATCTGGACACCGCCAACTACGAACCCCTCGACACGGCAAAGTTCGAATACCGTTGGCAATGGGAGTATCAGGATCGTTTCAAGGAAAAAGGGCTGATGGCGCTCCTTGGAAGTGGCTTTGACCCCGGCGTAACCAATGTCTTCACGGCGTCGGCCGCAAAGCATCACCTGGATGTGGTGGAGGAGATAGATATAATCGACGCAAATGCCGGGGACCACGGGCAGCCCTTCGCCACCAACTTCAACCAGGAGATAAACATACGCGAGGTCACAGCGCCCTGCCGCCACTGGCAGGATGGTGACTGGGTTGAGACCGGGGCGCTAAAGACGAAGCGCGTATACGACTTTCCGGAGGGTATCGGCGAGATGAACATCTACCGCATGTATCATGAGGAGATGGAGTCGCTGGTAAAACACTTCCCCACAATTAAAAAAGCTCAGTTCTGGATGACCTTCTCCGACAACTATCTGAAGCACCTTGAGGTTTTGCAGAACGTTGGGATGACCCGCATCGACCCCGTTATCTACGAGGGGCGAGAGGTCGTGCCGCTGAAGTTCTTGAAGGCTGTCCTCCCCGACCCCGGCTCCCTCGGGCCCCTCACAAAGGGGCGCACCTGCATAGGCGTCGTGGCTAAGGGAGTAAAGGACGGCGAGAAGAAGCAGGTCTACATCTACAATATCTGCGACCATGAGGCTTGCTACCGCGAGACGAACTCGCAGGCGGTGAGCTACACCACAGGCGTTCCCGCGATGATCGGGGCGATGATGATGCTGACCGGCAAGTGGCGCGGCGAGGGTGTCTTCAATATGGAGCAGTTTGACCCGGACCCCTTCATGGATGCCCTGAATAACTATGGTCTGCCCTGGACTGTAGTCCCCGGTGATGGATGGTTGGAGCTCTAATTTAGCTATGAGCGGTCCTGACGTAGAGAGAATCCTCGCCCTCGCCCCATCCCCCGCTTACGTGGTGGATTTGGGCAAACTTCGCGCCAACCTCAAGGTATTGGGGGAGGTGGAGGAGCGAAGCGGCGCGAAGATTCTTCTAGCGCTTAAGGGCTTCGCCATGTGGTCGGTGGCAGAGGAGGTTATGAAGAAGCTTGAAGGCGTCTGTGCCTCCTCCGTATGGGAAGCCACCCTTGGGCGAGAAGAGTTCGGGGGGGAGGTGCACACCTTCGCCGCGGCATTCTCCGAGGAAGACGTAAAGAGGGCGCTCTCACTCTCCGACCACATTGTCTTCAACTCCTTCAACCAGCTTGAGCGTTTTCGCCCGCTATGGGAGGGTAGCGGCGTCTCGGTGGGCCTTAGAGTCAACCCCGGGCACTCGGAGGGGCACACTCCAATCTACGACCCCGCTGCGCCGAATTCCCGTCTGGGCATAAAACGCGAAAAGTTCGAGGGCCGTTCGCTTGAAGGGGTGGAGGGGCTGCATTTTCACACCCTCTGCGAACAACTTTTCGAGCCCCTTGAGCGGACTGCGGCGGTTTTCGAGGAGAAGTTCGGCGAGTATCTTCATAATATGAAGTGGCTGAACCTGGGCGGGGGCCATCACATAACCCGCGAGGGGTACGATATCGACGGGCTGGTAAGGCTAATCAAGCGCTTTAAGGAGAGATACGGCGTAGAGGTTTACCTTGAGCCGGGCGAGGCGGTAGCGCTGGGTACCGGTGTGTTAGTGGGCGAAGTCTTGGACGTAGTCGAAAACGGTGTGGAGATAGCGATCCTGAACCTCTCCGCTTCCACCCACATGCCCGATGTGCTTGAAATGCCCTACAGGCCGCCGCTTGAAGGGGGCTACGACCCCGGCGTAAAGCCGTATACCTACCGTTTGGCAGGGCCCTCGTGCCTGGCGGGCGATGTGATTGGCGACTGGTCCTTCGAGGAGCCCCTGAAGACGGGGAGACGCCTCGCGTTTCTAGATATGGCTCATTATACGATGGTGAAAAACACCACCTTTAACGGCATCACCCTACCAGATATAGCGACATACGACCCTGAAAGCGGAGAGCTGAAAGTCATCCGCTCCTTCACCTACGAGGATTACCGGAACAGGCTCTCCTGATGAAAGCAGCGGTGTTGCAGCTCAACTCCTCCGCAAACGTCGGAGTAAATCTTAGCCATGCCGAACGCCTTGTAGGCGAAGCTGCATGGGAGGGGGCCAAATTCGTCGCGACGCCGGAATCAACTCCATACCTCGGCCCAAAGGGGGGTAAAGTCTCTCTCGCGGAGCCGCTGGACGGATACATCTGCTCCCGCTTCGCGGCGATGGCCCGCGAGTTTGAGATCTATCTCCTCCTGGGTTCATTCAATGAGTCGAGCTCCGAGGTGGGTAAGTGTTACAATACCTCGGTTCTCTTTTCACCTGATGGTGAAATTATTGCCGCTTACCGTAAAATCCACCTCTTCGACGTTGCTGTTGAAGGCGGACCAAGTGTTTTTGAATCTGAACTCGTCTCCCCCGGAAGGGATTTGGTCGTGGCTGAGGGGGTGCTCGGCGGACTTGGCATGACAATATGCTACGACCTTCGTTTTGGAGAGCTCTTCAGAAAGCTGGTTGCTGGGGGCGCCAGGGTTATTACCGTACCCTCGGCCTTCACCGAGCAGACGGGAGCCGCACATTGGGAGGTGCTGCTTCGCGCCCGCGCCATCGAGAGTCAATGCTATATCCTCGCTCCGGCGCAGTTTGGGCCTCACGCCGATGAACAACTTACGGCGAGCTACGGACATGCCATGATAATCGACCCTTGGGGAAGGGTGCTCTCCGAGGTCGAGGCCGGAGAGGGATTTGCCATCGCTGACCTTGACCTTGACCTTGTAGATAGTGTGCGGGCGGGTATGCCGCTTGCGGCGCATCGTCGAATTTGAATAGCCAAAAGGATGAAAAGTGAAAAAATTAATAGCTTTTATCGTAGTTCTTATAGCCCTTTCCGGGCTGGCGGGTTGTCATAAAGAGAGTAATGCCGAGAAGGCAAAGCGTAAAGCAGGCGAGCTTATGGACTCCGTCAAGGACGCCATCAAAGATTAACGTCTTCATGCAATTTTAAAAGGGGCGGTCTGCCGGGTCGCCCCTTTTGCTTTAACGGTTTACGCGCTCGGCGTCAAAGTATGCCTCTATCCTGAATTGCACCTCGCGCACCGGCTTGAAATCGTACTCTCTGGGCCACCTGACGCCGGGTTTGAAACCAAAAATCAGCCAATCGTCTATTAGGTAGTAGCGCACCGGGAAGAGCAGGAGGTACTGGGTTTCTCTCCAGCGGGGCTCCGTCTCACCAAGAGCGCCGGCCATGGCAGAGAGCCCAAGGTCCTCTGTCGCCCTCCACATCAGGGTGAAGGTCTGTCCGGTGTATACCTCCGGGTCATCTTCATCCCAGGTCGCGAAGGAGTTTGAGCGAAAAAGCAGCGAATTCTCCATGGGCCTGTCGAACCACAGATTGGTCGCCTCCGAGAAGCCGCTCTTATTGCGCCATGTAACTGACTGGTCCGCCCTGAAGCGCCAATTGCCAACCTCGACCCTCCTGCGCCTCAGTTTAAAGCGCAGGAAAGGATCGGGTGGGTTGATTAAGCGTATACCGCCGATAATGGATGACTTCCATCTGTCTGACTCCGTGAAGATGTATCCGAGCCCGGCGAAGGTAGATTCTCTGGAACGTTCGGCAAGGTCCGAGGCTGCTCCGAGCGTGTCGGAGAGCTGCTCATCCTCCTCTGCATCTTCGCTCTGAAGGAAAACATTAAAACGCCGCTCGGCTATGGGTAGCCTTAGGTGAAGGTTTAAATCGTAGGAGAGCATAGGGGTTGAGTGGTCTCGCGCCTCCCACTGTACGCCAGTACGCAGGTACGTGCCCGTGGTTTCGTAATCCGCGGTCTCTCCGCCGAAGAATGAGTCGGTCGCACGAGCCCACTCCTCAATGGTATCCGAGATCTTGGCGTGCAGATCCAGATCCATATCCGCTGCATGTGTTGAGGGCGGCAGGTATATTGAGAGCATGAAAGACAGTAGACAAAAAGAGAGTAATAACTTGACCATAGGATTATCTTACCACCTATGGCTTTACAAATCCAAGTTGCCCGGTTGAACAATTTTTTTGAATTCATTGGTATTCAATGCAAAGGTTTAAATGGTGGTTATACTAGTCGGGTAGTGTTTATTTTTATAATTGATGGCAGTTAAGGAGACATTTGTGAACGAGAAGAAAAAAGGCGCAAGGATTCCCGGTGGCGAACCAAAAGTACTCTCAGAGCTGGTCGGGTACCAGGAGGATTCAATTGTAAGCCGCATACTGTTACAGGATGAAGCCGGTACAGTGACGGTTTTCGCTTTTGACGAGGGGCAGGCGCTCTCCGAGCATACGGTGCCTTTTAATGCCTTCATACAGGTGCTTGATGGAATGGCTGAAGTGATAATAGGTGGTAAAGCGTCAAATGTGAAGACGGGAGAGATTATCCTGATGCCGGGGAATGTTCCGCACAGGGTAAACGCCCCTCAGAATTTCAAGATGTTGCTGACGATGATAAAAACCCCGGTTTAG
>PKTU01000021.1 GCA_002869005.1 Deltaproteobacteria bacterium | reverse complement strand
TCTTAATCAATGTAGCCCCTCGATCTTATCGATAGCCTGTTCGATTGAACGGGCCTGGTCGTCGTCACCGTAGGACTTTGCGAGCAGCTCCTTGGCAAGCGCAAGAGCCTGAGCCACAGCCTCGTTTTTCAACTTCTCGGCGGCCATCTTGGCTTCGCGCTCACCAACCTTGGCAGCATTAGCCCGGATGGTTTCGGCAGACTTTTTGGCCTGCTCGATGATGCGCTCCCTTTGCCGCTCGCCCTCAGCCTTGAAGTCCTCGCGAATCTTTACCGCTTCCGCTTCGAGGTTGGCGACCTTGGCCTTGAACTCGGCAAGCTTCGCCTCTGCTTCCTCTTTGGCTTCTTTCGCCTCGGCTAACTCCTTGGCGATATTCTCACGCCTCTCGGATAGCGCCTGAGGAATAGGTTTTCTCAGCACGTAAATAAAGACCGCGACGAGAATCGCGAAGTTGACGAATTTTAGGACAAGGTCCATCCAGGGGTTAGCTCCGCCCGCCTCGCCGCCGCTTGCAGCGGCTAAAGCGGGTAAGGCAAGGAGCGCCGCTATAAGGAGCGCTTTTGCAACTCTGCCCATTATATCGCCCTCCCCATGATTTTTTCCGCCATAGCCTTGGCCATTGAATCAACCTCGGCCTTGACCTTCTCCGATGCTTTTTCCGCCTCAGCGCTGATGTCGGCACGAAGCTTTGCTACGGTCGCGTCAGCCTCTTTAAGCGCCGCATCCGTAATTTCTTGGCGACGGCCCTCGGCCTCTCGGATAACCTCCATACGGGAGGAGTCAGCTTGAGAACGGGCTGCTGCGAGACCCTTCTGATAGTCTTCCCAGATGGCGTCCGCCTTGGAGCTTGCGTTCGCGGCGGCCTCTCTACGGCCCACTGTGCGAGCCTTCCTCTCGTTGATGACTCTCATCATCGGCTTAAAGAGGATCTTGTCCAGCGCAACCATTAGGACAAGGAACATCACCATCTGAATTATTAGTGTCAGGTTCGGCGTTAAGTTCAAGGTGCCAATCCTCCCTTTTTCTGGTGGGAAAGCGCGGCGATGATACAACAATCCAAGCCCGATTCAAACAGCCTTTTTAGTTTTACACGTTTTTTTTTAACTCAAACAACGAAAATCAGTAGAAGCGCGACGACTAGAGAGTAAATTCCAGTCGATTCACTCACCGCCTGACCGACCAACATCGTCCTTGTGAGAAGATTCGCATGCTCCGGTGACCTTGAAATGCCTTCACACGCTTTTCCGGCGGCAAAACCCTCGCCGATGCCTGGTCCTATCGCCCCGAAACCCATACAAAGGCCCGCTCCGAGGAGCGCAAAGGCCCTTATCAGCTCACTTCCCGTTATCTGATCAAACATCGTCTCATCCTTTCGATGTACATTTCAAGCCATCCTTAAATAAGCCTTAAAAGCACCAATGCTATCACCAATGCGTATATTGCCGTCGATTGCGCCACAGCCTGACCAGTCAACATAGTCCTTACGAAGAGGGTCTCCTTTAAAGGATTCTTTGCAACGGCAGAGGCTGCCTCTGCTGCTGCAAAACCAGCGCCTATTCCAGGTCCTATACCCCCCACCCCCACTGATATTCCACAGCCAATGACCGCTGCAAGTGAAGAGAGTGTGACGGACACTGTATCGGGTACAAAAATCAGCAACAACGAAACCATTAGCGCAAAAACCGCTGGGGTCTGCGCCACCGCCTGCCCCACCAACATTGTCGAGATAAGCTTTGAATAGGCTGCAGGGCGTTTACTGGTGCCGTCTGAGGCACGCCCGGCGGAGATCCCTGAACCGGCCCCTGAACCAATGGCGCCAAACCCCATTGCGACCCCACTCATAAGGAGCGCGCTCTCCTTAATAGGGTTGGCGGTTTCAGCGCCGCCGAATATGAGCAGCAGTGAAACCACGAATGAGAATATGGAGGGGGTCTGGGCTACGGCTTGTCCTATCAGCATAACCGAGGTAACACGCCTCTCCGCGCCAGGGTTTCTCCCCACGCCCATCATCGCTTCAGCGGCAGCCATCCCTCCCCCCAAACCAGAACCAAGAGCCCCTAAGCCCATACAGAGACCTGCGCCGATTAATGCGGCGGGGCCGGGCGAGGTAGGGGATGAATAGTCGCCGAAGATGAGCAGCATCGATACTACTAGCGCGAAGATAGACGCGGATTCGGCAACAGCCTGGCCGATTAGCATGTTTCGCATCAGTCTGCTGGAGACTGCCGGCTGGCGGTCCATCGAACGCGCCGCATCGCCGCCGGTGAGCCCCTCCCCTATTCCCGCGCCGATAGCGCCGAGCCCCATACACAGCCCTGCCCCTAGATAGGCGGACAGCGCAACCGTATCCATCAGCGCCCCCTATTCATGGATAGCCAGCGATATGTAGGTGAGGGTCAACATTGCAAAGACCAGCGCCTGTATCGTTCCCACAAAGAAGCCGAAAAAGAACTGAAGAAAGGGTGGCAGCAGCCAGTTGTGCACCAGCTCCGAAACGACAATTATTATAATCGCCCCCCCCATGATATTTCCATAAAGCCTGAATGAAATGGAAATAACCTTTGCCAGCTCACCGATAACGTTTAAGGGGAACATTATGAAAAAAGGCTCAAAATAACCTTTTATATAGCGCCTTATTCCCTTAACCCTTATCGATGTCGCGTGGGCTACCACGAAGCCGATAAGGCCAAGAGGGAAAACGGTGTTGATGTCTCGCGTTGGTTCGGAGAGGAAGGGGATCATGCCCAACCAGTTCGAGATAAGCACAAAGATAAATGTGGTCATAATGAGGGGGAAGTAGGAAGGAGCACGTTCACCTATAGATTCATCCGTCAACCCCTTGAAAGCCTCTATCATCATCTCGGCCACATTCTGAGCCGTATGGGGCACCAAAGAAGCTCTGCGGGTAGCCAGGAATACGAAGAGGAATATTACCCCCACTACGATCCACGTCATGACCAGGGTGCGTGCATTGAGGGTAAACTCGTGCCCCCAAAGATTTATGACCCAAAGCCATTGACGAGTGATCTCTTCCATAATGTGTTCCTGTGAGCGAGGCTGCGGATTACCTGACAAAAACTAGCATAAGATTTGGTATGAGCAATCCACCTAGCGCATAGGGTAAAGATTGCGGTGACAACAAACCTGCCACGGTCAAGGGTAGCGCCCTTATGATCATTCTCACCAAAGAGCTCTTGACGTTGCCGACCCTGACCTTTCCGCCCACAACCTCGCGGTAAAGGTGGATGAGCGCAAGAACTCCGCCAATTACACCCAAGAAGAGAGCCGCGCCATCAAAATACAGGCCAAGCAGGGCCAAGAACGCAGCCGAGAAGAAACCCGTAGCCAACGAAAAGGCCGCCACGCGTTTTAACTGCCCGGCTAAACCCTCTTTTTTAAACTTCATCCTCAAATATCGCCAGAAGCCTATCCAGGTCATCCAGGGAGTCGTAGCTTATAGTAACGGTTCCGCTACCCTTCTTCCTTCCCGTCTTCAAGGTGACCCTGCTTCCCAGCGCCCGAGAAATCCTCTCCTCTAGCGCTCTGGTATCGGCGTCTTTACGCTTCGGCAACGCCTTTTTCCTCGCGGGTTTTTGCGCCGCCGCCTCAGCCTCCCGCACAGAGAGCCCACGAGAGATTATCGTATTCATCAGCTTTAAGCGGTCAGCTGCGGGAGCCGAGAGGATCGCCCGCGCATGGCCCGCCGTAATCAGACCCTCACCCAAAGCTTCCAGACACTCTTGAGGAAGGGAGAGAAGCCTTAGAGAATTTGCAACCGCAACGCGCGATTTTCCGATTCTCGTCGCTACGGCCTCCTGGGTCATGGAGGAGGAATCCATTAACAGCTTGTATGCGCGCGCTTCATCCACGGGATTTAAGTTTTCACGTTGTACGTTCTCCACCAGAGCGAGCTCAAGCACCTCCTCTGAGAGGGTGTCACGCACAATCGCAGGCAGCTCTGTAACCCCTGCCCGCTGGGCGGCTCGCCAGCGACGCTCTCCCGCGATTAATTCATAATCACCGGAAGGGGCCTTTCGAACTACGACGGGCTGGATGAGGCCCTTCTCCTTTATGGACTGGGCAAGTTCATCTAAGCTATCGTTATTAAAGGCTTTTCTCGGCTGCGAAGGGCTTGGGGAAATCCGTTCTATGGGGCAGAGGAAGTAGTCACCCTCCAAGGAGTCGCTAAGGAGCGCATCAAGCCCCATTCCAAGCGCCATTCGTTTTTTCTCTGCGGTCATTTCGCGGCTCCTTTCGATAAGAGCTCCCGCGCCAGGTCGATGTACCCCTGGGCACCTTTCGACCTGGGGTCATATATTAACGCGGGCTGCCCAAAGCTGGGCGCTTCGCTTAATTTTACATTGCGGGGTATGATTGTCTCGAAGACCTTATCGCTGAAATGACTACGGACCTCGTCGGCAACTTGGCGTGTAAGGTTGTTGCGAGTGTCATACATTGTAAAAAGTATTCCCCCGATGCCGAGCTCATGATTTAGGGCGCGCTTTACTCTGGTGATGGTGTGCACCAGCTGGCTCAGCCCCTCCAAGGCATAGTACTCACATTGCATGGGGATGATGACTTTGTCGGCGGCGACCAAGGCATTCAAAGTAAGCAGGCTGAGGCTGGGTGGGCAATCTATTATTATATAATCGAGCTTGTCTTTTATCGGCGCGAGAGCCCGCTTGAGTCGCAAAGCGCGGTCTTTCTCCCCGACGAGTTCTACCTCGGCACCCGCGAGGTCCTGGTTTGTAGCAATTACAAACAGGTTCTGGACAGCTGATGATTTCACGATTTCTTTTAGGGTGGAGATTCCCATCAAGAGGTGGTAACCCGTGCGCTCCCCCTCTTTGGGTCGTACGCCAACGCCGCTTGAGGCGTTACCCTGGGGGTCCATGTCCACCAGCAGAACGCGCTGCCCCTCCAAGGCCATGGACGCGGCGAGATTTACGGCGGTTGTGGTCTTGCCGACCCCGCCCTTTTGGTTGGCGATGCAGATTATTTTGCCCATACTCTCCTCCAAGGAGGGCAAAGTTACCACAGCGCACGGTGAGGGCCAAGAACGGGTATGACCTTTAATGTTTCACGTGAAACAGCGCCTTGGACAAAGGCGGGAAAACTAGGATTCCAATTGATATTTAACGACGAAACGCTCGCCTAGATTTTTTGAAGCAGAGTATCGCTCAAGGCCCACAAGAGAGTACCCCCCCACATCAGGCGCTAACAACTCACCACCTCGGCCCAGGATCACCGCCCCCCCCCGGAGCCAGACAGGGTCTGGCTAACGCCAGCAAGGTCTCAATCTCTGAAACAGCGCGAGCTGTAACGGTGGAGAATTTTCCAATCAACCCCTCAGGCGGGTCAAGCGCAGAAGCGCGCCCCTCTACGATCGATACCGCAGAGAGTCCGAGCGCCCTTACAGCATGGCGCAAAAAGGAGGTCCTCTTTGCCCTAGGCTCAAGACAGACTATGTCGGCCTTGGGGTTGAGGATGGCAATCGGAATAGCGGGCAGCCCCGCGCCGCTGCCAATGTCCAGCAGGGGGAAAGATGGCTTCATAAGCAGGTAGGGCAGGAGAGAATCGACAATCTGCTCCCTGATCCCCGCCGCATCCTTGGGTCCGACTAAGCGGATTGCCCTGTTCCACTCAAGGAGAATAGAGCAATATCTCTCCATTTGCAGCAAAGCTTCAGGGGCTACTCTTCCTTCCAGTAGGTCCCAACCATTCACGCGGCACCGGTTTTTCTCATGTGCACCAGTAATACGGCTGCCGCCGCGGGGGTCACTCCCGGTATGCGTTGGGCTTGCCCTAAGGTCAAGGGGCGGGTGCCTTGAAGGGTCTGGCTTACCTCTATCGTCAATCCAGCTACCTTTGTATAGTCAATATCTTTGGGAATAGCCATGGTTTCAAGGCTAAGCAGCTTTTCCAGGCCCTCTTGGTCACTTCTTATATACCCTTCATATTTTGTCTCCACCTCCACCGTTACCTCACTACGTTCGCTCGTGGTAGGCCAATTCTCAACAAACTCTTTTAGGTCTCCGGTGGTGACTTCGGGACGCTTTAAAAGTTCAACAAACTTAACAGGGCCGGCGATTGGCGCAGTTCCCAACGCCCGTAAGCGATCATTTAAACTCTTTGAGGTGGCAATAGAGCTGCCCGTCAGAAAGTCTCGAAGCAGTGCACTCTCCCTTGCACGGCGTTTAAAAGCAACTTTGCGGGATTCGCTTACTACTCCGGCCTTTATCCCAAGGGGCGTAAGCCTAAGGTCGGCATTGTCTTCACGCAATAGCAGGCGGTGCTCAGCCCTGCTTGTAAACATTCTGTATGGTTCTTTTGTCCCTTTGGTGACCAAATCGTCAATGAGTACCCCCATGTACCCCTCATGCCGCCCAACTATCAACTGACTTTTTCCATCAACCTTTAGAGCCGCGTTGATACCGGCCAGCACCCCCTGCGCGGCAGCCTCCTCATACCCGGAGGTCCCGTTTATCTGTCCAGCCATATAGAGCCCCTCAAGATGCTTTGACTCAAGGGTTGGCATTAGTGAGGTGGGGTCGCAAAAATCATATTCCACCGCATAACCGGGGCGTAAAATTTCTGCTCGCTCAAGGCCTTCTATGGAATTAACCAGCGCCTGCTGCACGTCCAACGGCAGCGATGTGGAGATGCCATTTGGGTAGGTCTCCGTCAGGTCTCTTCCATCAGGCTCAAGAAATAGTTGGTGCCTTCCCTTATCTGAAAAGCGAACCACCTTGTCCTCTATGGATGGGCAGTATCGTGGACCGACCCCCTCTATCACACCCGCGTAAAGAGGAGAGCGATCCATTGCCGCCATGATTATTTCATGGGTTTTGGTATTAGTGTATGTGATATGGCATGGCAACTGCGGCTGGATAATGCGGTCATTATCAACGGAGAAAGGAGTCGGGTTGATATCGCCGTGCTGCTCTTTTAACTTATTCCAATTGATTGTGCGGGTATCAAGGCGGGGGGGTGTTCCTGTTTTAAGGCGCCCCATTGGGAAGCCACGTTTCTTGAGGTCACGCGCCAACCACACGGAAGGGGGGTCTCCGGCGCGTCCGGCGGGCATGCTCTCCATGCCTATGTGTATTCGCCCATCCAGAAAGGTCCCCGTGGTTACGACTACAGTCGCGGCCCTGTAGCTCATCCCTGAGGCTCCGTGAAGACCCAGAAGGCGTCCCCTCTCGACCCAAAGCCCAGTAATCTCCTCCTGCCGCAGCGAAAGCCCCTCCGCATCAGAGAGCGCTTTTCTCATCCAATCGCTGTAGCTATGACGGTCCGCCTGGGCTCTGGAGGCCCATACAGCGGGGCCTTTTCGCGTATTGAGCTTTCTGAACTGTATGCCGGTGGCGTCAATCGCCCGCCCCATCTCCCCGCCCAGCGCGTCAACCTCTCTGACAAGATGACCCTTTGCCACCCCGCCGATAGCAGGATTACAGGACATCTTGCCGGAGGAATCGATATCCAAAGTGAAGAGGACGACCTCTGCACCGGCGCGGGCCGCCGCCAAGGCAGCTTCAATTCCTGCGTGCCCTGCGCCGATCACCGCCACATCGAAGCCCTTATGCCACTCCACGACGTCCTCCAACAGCTGTTTCACGTGAAACACTCATCTACTTGCCTATACAGAACTCTTCAAAGATTCGGTCAACAATCTCCTCTGGTGTTCCCCAACCCAGAAGGCTTGCCAACTCTCTTCGCGCCGCTTGAAGCTCATTGGCGGCGGCATCAGCATAATCCGTTGACTCAAGCAAAGAGATCCCCAGCTCGACGCGTTCGAGGGCCGCGGAAACCTGGTTGCGATGGCGCAACCTGGTAAGCGGATCCTCTGTCGTGGGCCCCTCCCCCGACCATGCTCGCTCACGCAAAGCACCCAGAAGCAGTTCAATCCCCTCCCTGCTTTTCGCTGATATTTTTAGAGGCTGAATACCTAAAATCTCCTCCACCGCATTTGCGGCATGGTCCCCGAGGTCAGTTTTATTGACAACCGCCAGGAAGGAGCCGCGCTCCGCCAAGAGGCGCGCCTCATCGCGCTCTTCAGGGGCCAACTCACGGCTGCCATCAAAAACCATCAGAAGCAGATCGGCCTCATTGGCGGCGCGTCTTGCCCTGGAAACCCCCTCACTTTCAATTTCATCCGATGAAACCCTGAGGCCCGCCGTATCCACAAGATGAATGGGCGCGCCCAAGGCGTTGATCTTTATCTCTATAGTGTCCCGCGTAGTCCCGGCTATTGGGCTTACAATAGCGCGCTCCTCTTCCGCGAGTGCGTTTAGCAAACTTGACTTGCCGACATTTGGCAGACCGAGGATAGCCACCCTGAAACCATCCCTTGCGGTACGTCCCCAAGAGTAGCTGCCAAGCTTCTCCCTCATCCTTGACGCGGCAACCTTCAAAGAATCGGTAAGCTCTCGCGCCCCTTGAAGCTCCAGCTCCTCCTCAGGGAAATCAAGATAGGACTCCAGATGGACGAGCGCGTCTCCAAGCTTCCTCTGCCATTCGCCGACCTCCTCTGAGAGCTTTTTCTGTAAAAGCCTTTCATGAATCTTGAGTGATTCAGCAGTCTCGGCATGGATGATATCGGCTACAGCTTCAGCCTGAATCAGGTCAATACGCCCACGGAGAAAAGCCCTGAGGGTAAACTCGCCCGGTTCGGCAAGCCGGACATCCATTGATAGGACAGCATCAAGGATAGCGTTGGCGGCGGCGCGCCCCCCATGACACTGTATCTCCAGAACATCCTCACGGGTGTAGGAGCGCGGCGCGACCATCAAAATAGCGATGGCCTCGTCTAAGATTCTGTTATTACGTGGGTTTACTACTTTTACAAAGGTGGCGTACCGTGGCTCCAAGGATACCCCTGACCCATCAGCATTACGCAAAAGTCCCCGCGCTACCTCTAGTGCACGGGGACCGCTTACCCTCACTATGGCGATCCCGCCCTCACCTGGGGGGGTCGCCACAGCGCATATTGTATCGTCTAATGCTCGCATCCCAACTCTGGATGGAGGCTACGTGTCGCCCGTAGCGGGCCGGTCACGCGGCCTTTGCCTTAGCAGCACGCTTTGTCTGAAAAGCCTGCTGAATGATTGAGAGGACGTTGTTCATTAACCAGTAGACAACGAGCCCTGCGGGGAAATCCTTAAAGAGCCAGGTGAAGAGGATCGGCATGCCGTACAGCATGAACTTCATCTGACCTTCGCTAGTACCTGCGGTAGGCGCCATCTTCTGCTGAATAAACATGGAAGCGCCCATCACAACCGGGGTTATGTAGTAGGGGTCCGGTGCCGACAGGTCTTGGAGCCAGAAGACGAACGGGGCGTGCCTAAGCTCGATAGAATAGAGAAGTACGCGGTAAAGGGCAAAGAATACAGGTATCTGCACAAGCATGGGCAGGCAACCGCTCAAAGGGTTGACCTTATATGTCTTGTAAAGGTGCGCCATCTCCTCATTAAGCCGCTTGGTGTCCTTCGAGTACTTCTCTTTAAGCGCTTGAACCTTGGGCTGAAGTTCCTTCATCTTTGCCATTGAGGAGTAACTCTTAGCGCTTAACGGCCAGAATACCCCTTTGATCATGGCAGTCAGGATAAGGATGGCGATGCCGTAGTTTCCGACCAGCCCGTAAAGAAGGTTTAGCAGGGCAAGGAGCGGGCGCGCAATGGCATCGAACCAGCCGTAATTTAACGCTGCCTCAAGCTCAAGGCCCACGGGCTTCATCAGCGAGGCAAGTTTGGGGCCGACGTAGATGCGGCTTGAAAAAGCTTTCGCGGTGCCAGGAGTAAGGGTAAAGGCGTCGGTATCCATTGATATGCGGATAACCTTGTCATTACCGCCAACGGTGGAAAGCTTTGCGCCAGCGGCCTTACCGTCCTCGGGGGCCGTTACCATCATAAAATATTTTTCAGTAATCCCCGTCCACTTAACGGCTCCCTCTGATTTTGGGTTCTTTGCCGCATCGTCCAGGGCGACCTCCTCAAGGTCAGCGCCGGTGTAGTAGATAGGGCCAGAGAAGACATAGTTGGAGCTCTCTTTCGAGGTAAAATCCTGGACCGTTGAGTAGGTGAGCGAATCGGTGACTACATTTTGAGATACGTTGTAGATCGTTACCTTAAGCTCAAGATCGTAATGTCCCGGCTCAAGGGTGTACTCTTTTTCAATCTTTATCCCGCCGGGGGTCTGGTATGCGTATATAGCTTTTGTGGGAGTAGCCTCCACCAGCTGGTAGAGAACGTTGTTGGTAAGCCCGCTGGCGGCAAGGGTTGTCTGGCCCGCTGCGCTAATCTCCTCAGGCATAAGCACAAGGGGTTTGCCTTTTGACCCGGCAGCATCATTGTACTCTTTTAGCGTGCTGCTCTCTATCTTACCGCCAAGGTTTGTCAGCGATATGCTTATCAGCTCATTGGAAATGCTTGTCTTGACAATGGCCTGTGCGGGGATTACCTCCTCCACCGGCATCGTCATAGGTGTAGATTCAGGCGTGGCGGCGTCGGCTTTGCTCTCTGCGGCGTTATCAGAAGCTGCCTGTGTAGCCGCAGCAGGCGCCTGGGGGTTAACCGGGGGCTTTGGCATAAAGTAGGTCTGCCACAAAAAGAGAACCGCGAAACTTAACGCAACCGCTAGTATAGTGCGTTTGACATCCATCAGTTATTCCTGTCTCCGGTCGTGCCCACAACCGTGCGCACATTTTGGAACGGGGTCGAATCCCCCGGGGTGAAATGGGTGGCAGCGCAGAATGCGCCATGCGCTCAGCGCAGTGCCCTTGAGGAGGCCGTGGGTCCTGTATGCCTCAACGGCATATGAACTACAAGTGGGATAAAACCTGCACGCGGGGGGTGTAAGCGGAGATATCCACTTCCGGTAAATCTCTACGAGTGCGATTGCGAATCTCGTCGCCATCTTTCGATAACCGTCTCAAGCTCAAGGGTAAGTTCGTTAAAAGAGAGCTTCGCCGCGCCTGGTTTGGCAACTACTACAAGGTCCATGGCTGAGATGAAGGAGTGGCGGTTGAGACGGAACCACTCCCTCGTCAACCTTTTGACCCTGTTTCGCGTATGAGCTTTCCCGACTTTGCGGGAGACCACCAGCCCCAATCTACTGGAATCGCCCTCCGCTGGGGCTATCACCACTCTAAAATTAGCGGTGTGGCGGCTTTTACCGGCTGCGAAAACCCTGTCATATTCAGAGCGGTTTCGTATCCGGCATGACGGGGGGAAGGTAAAACGGACGATTGCCCACCCTACTTCTTGCGGATCTCCGCCGCAAGGCTTGCACGGCCTTTGGCGCGGCGGCGCGCGAGTACGCGGCGGCCATTTTTAGTTGACATACGCAGGCGAAAGCCATGCTTGCGCTTTCTGCGGAGTTTGCTCGGTTTGAATGTAAGCTGCTGCATAATATTTCTCCAATCGCTTAAACGATTTTATTCCAGACTTCAGGGAAACCGGAAGACTAGGCGATCT
>PKTU01000002.1 GCA_002869005.1 Deltaproteobacteria bacterium | reverse complement strand
CAAGGATCGTCGCGCCTACTTCGGCCTCGATCTCAATCCCGTTGACAGTCAGTTTTATCATCGTTGATTCCCCATTATCCGGCGAAGTTAACCGGCCTTCGCGGCCACCAGAAGGCGGTAGCAGCGCAGGCAGCGGGAGGCCTCGCGAATGGCTTCCTCATGGGTAAAACCGATTTCGACCTCATCCATTGTCTTGACCCGCGACTCCACCGGCAGGTGATGTATCTTAGCGGGTTCGAGGGCGGCTTTTTGGCCCACGTCCTCATTACCATCATAGGGCTTCAAGCCCTCTACATACTTGTTTAAGACCCACTCGTCCATCGCCTTGGAGGAGCCTTCCTGTATGAAGCGGTCAATTTGAAAGGCCGCCTCTTTACCCGCCGCAAGCCCCGCGATTAGAGTCAGCGGACCCGTTTCGCAGTCGCCGCCAGCGAAGATGCCTACTCCATCTCTCACTGCCGCGAGCTTGTTCAGCCCCTCGACCTTGACGGTCTGCCAACGCGTTATATCGATGTCGTCGGAGCCTTTGAGGAAATCCGTGTCGATACCCTGCCCGATTGCCATGATGCAGGCATCGGCGGGAACCACCGTCTCGCTGCCTTCAACAGCCACAGGGCGACGGCGGCCGGACTCGTCGGGCTCGCCAAGCTCCATCCTTACAACCTCTACCCCTGTAACCTTGCCATCCTCGGAGACGATGCGAACCGGGTTATGGAGCACCATCATCTCGATCTTCTCAGCCACCGCATCGGCGACCTCGACATCATCGGCAGGCATCTCTTTTAGGGAGCGGCGGTAGACAATCTTGACGTCTTTAAAGCCCATTCTAAGGGCGGTGCGGGCGCAGTCGATTGCGACGTTGCCGCCGCCTACGATTATCGCCGTGTCGCCAGTGTATACTTCGCGGCCAAGCGCGACGTCGCGCAAATAGTCGGCGCCTTTGTAAAAGCCCCTGAAATCGCCCTCGCCCTCGACGCCCATTGAGGTGCCTAGGCGCGCGCCGTGGCCGAGAAAGACAGCTTTGTACTCGCCGCCTGCGAGCTCCGAGAGGGGGACGTCGGTGCCAACGTCGGTATTGTAGCGAATCTCAGCGCCCATCGCGGCGATGAGGTCTACCTCGTGGCGCAGAACGTTTCTGGGCAGGCGGTAATCAGGTATGCCGACAGCGGCCATGCCGCCGGGCTCGCCGAGCGCCTCGAAAACAACAGGCTCGTAGCCAAGCTGGGTGAGGAAGTAGGAGCAGGAGAGCCCCGCGGGGCCAGCGCCCACTACCGCGACCTTACCGCCGCCGGGGGCGGGCGGCGCGGGGAGATTCGTGGGTCTCTTTCTCTCCACTTCATAATCGGCAACGAAACGTTTCAGGAACTTGATCTGAACTGGACCATCTACGTTGGACCGGCGGCAGTTGAACTCGCAGGGTCTGACGCAGATCCTGCCGACTGTGCCCGGCAAGCAGTTATCCTGCCTGATTATCGCCAGAGACTCCTCAAACTTGCCCTCCTTTATGCGCTCGACGTAGGTGGGGATGTCGAGATGGGCGGGGCAAGCTGATTTACAGGGCGCGGTAGTCGTGGTTATGTACTCGCCGGCCGGAGTCACCTTCTTGTTCGCTATGCGGCTTGACAGTTCGTCGGAGAAGTTCTCGACAAAGTCGATAAACGCCTTGCCGCAGGACTGCCCCAGGTCACACATCGCCTGCTTTCTGAGGCGGTTTGCAAGGGTGGAGAGGTTCTCCACGTCACCTGCCTCGCCCTTGCCTTCGCATATACTGGTAAGGGTGCGCAATATGACGGAGGAGCCGACGCGGCAGGGGACACATTGGCCGCAGGAGTTCTCGGCAAGGCCCTTTGCGAAGGCACGTGCCATGTCCACGGGGTCGGCCCCGCTCCAGATGGCTATTCCGTCCCACCCCATGATTCCGGCGAGGGCGGTTCCGTCCGGCATCTCCTTGGGTATGGAGACCTCATCGGCGGAAGCTACTGTCTTCCTGCTGTCGAGGTCGGCATTTGCCCAGCTTGAAAAGACTAATTCGCTCATTTCATGCCTCTCCTGAGCTATCGGTCAATCTCGCCAAGGACGACATCGACTGAGCCGATAACCGCGATGACGTCGGCGACCATACGACCGACGATCATATCCTTGAGAGCTGCAAGGTTTACGAGACTTGGGGGACGTACGCGGAAGCGGTAGGGCTTCTCCGAGCCGTCGGAAACAAGGTAATAACCCAGCTCACCCTTGGTCGCCTCGACCGACATATATACGTCGCCCTCGGGGGCCTTATAGCCGCTGCTCATAAGCTTGAAGTGGCGGATGAGCCCTTCTATGCAGTTGTACACCTGCTCCTTCGGCGGCGGGGTGTAGCGGAAATCGTCGAGCATCACCGGGCCGGGGGGCAAGCGGTCAAGGGCCTGCTCCACTATCCTTAGCGACTGGCGCATCTCCTCCATGCGGACGAGGTATCGCTACCAAACGTCGCCGATGGTGCCGGTGGGGATCTCAAAATCGTAGCTGTCGTAATCGCAGTAGGGCTGGGCCTTTCTTAGATCCCATTTGATGCCCGCGGCGCGAAGCACCGGGCCCGTCACCGCATACTGCTTGCACTCCTCGGCGCTCATCATGCCGATATTCTGCGTACGCTTCAGCCATATCTTGTTCTTATTGAGCAGCAGCTCGTACTCATCCATCAACGCGGGGAAGGACTTCACGAAGGCCCTCGCCTTTTCAATGAACTTGTCGTTGATGTCGGCGGCGACGCCGCCGGGGCGGATGAAGCTCGGCGTTAGCCGCGCGCCCGTTGCCTGCTCCAGGATATCGTGGATCGTCTCCCTGTCGCGAAAAGCGTAGAAGAAGACTGTCATCGCGCCAATATCGAGGGCGTGGGTCGAGAACCATAGCAGGTGCGCCGCGATGCGCTGAAGTTCGCACAGAAGCACACGCAAAACCGTTGCGCGTTCAGGTATGGCGTCCTCTATGTCGAGGAGCTTTTCCACCGCGAGGGAGTAGCCGAGGTTGTTTATGAGCGCCCCGGTGTAGTCCATGCGGTCGGTCAGGGGCAGCGCCTGGTGGTAGGTCTTGTGCTCGGCAAGCTTTTCAAGCCCGCGGTGCAGGTGCCCCATGTGAGGGATAGCGTCAACAACGGTCTCGCCGTCAAGCTCCAGAATCACCCTGAGGACGCCATGCGTCGCCGGATGTGAGGGGCCGAAGTTAACGATCATATTACGTTTTTCACTCATCGTCTTCTCCCTGCCCTAACGGTACGTCGTCTTCTGGGGGATTCCCTTCAAGGGGAAATCCTTGCGTAGAGGGTGCCCCTCGTAACCGTCCCAGAGGAGGATGCGGCGCAGATCGCTGTGCCCCTCGAAATGGATGCCGAGGAGGTCGTAGACCTCACGCTCAAGCCAGTTGGCCGCTTTCCAGACACCCTCTATAGTTGCGATCTTCTCTCCGTCGGCCAGCGTGGCTTTGACGTGGAGCCTCCTGTTGTGCTCAAAGGAGTAGAGGATGTAGACCATCTCAAAGCGCTTCTCGCGCCCCAGATAGTCCACGGCGGTGAGGTCGGTGAGCATGTCGAAGGAGCAGTTGTCGCGCAGGTAGGTCATGACGTCTACAATCGCCGACGCCTCGACCCTTATTACATCCTGCCCGCGAAAGGTCTCGCTGGAGAGGACAGCGCCCTCCACGCTACCTTTTAGCCCTTCAAGTATTTGGCTTAATTGGACCATAACTTAGCCTCGCGAAACGTATTAGCCCGCCGCCACCTTGGGGAGGTCGGGACGGTCGGAGAACTTCTCGCTCTTGATCTTCTTTTGTAGCTTCATGATTGCGGCAAGGAGCGCCTCCGGGCGGGGAGGACAACCCGGCACATAGACGTCCACCGGGATAATCTCATCCACCCCCTGCACTGTGCCGTAGGTGTTGAAGATGCCGCCGGAGCAGGCGCAGGAGCCGTATGCGATGACCCACTTGGGGTCTGATATCTGATTGTAGATACGCTCGACCATCGGGGCCATCTTCTTGGTGACGGTGCCCGCGACGATCATCATATCCGCCTGACGGGGGGAAGGCCTGAACGCCTCGGCGCCGAAGCGGGCGATATCGTAGTCGGATGAGGACGCAACCATCATCTCCAGCGCGCAGCACGCGAGGCCGAAGGTCATGGGCCAGATGGAGTTGGCGCGGCAGAGGCCGACTACCTTCTCAAGGTTGGTGGCAAGTACGGGGGGGAGTTTCTGTTCTATTCCCACTCCAGCACTCCTTTCTTCCAGATGTAGGCGTATCCGACGAGCAGTATGAAGATGAAGACAAGCATCTCAACGAGCCCGAAGAGGCCAAGTTGTTTAAACTTGACAGCCCACGGATAGAGGAAAACAACCTCGACGTCGAAGACCACGAAGGCCATCGCGATGAGGTAATACTTTACGTGAAAGGGACGGTACGCCGGGGGGTCGACCACCATACCGCACTCATAGGTTTCCTGCTTAACCTTGGTTGGGCGCTTTGGGCCCAGGAGGGAGGATATCGCCACGGTTCCCAATCCGAACGCCGCAGCGAGTAAAAATAGAATCAAGACGGGGACAAAGTTTTCAACCATGAAACTTCCTCTTCCAAGCTATCGGAATAAATGGGGAATTTCACAAGCGAACATGGATCGAAATATTATTTCGTCCACCTCAAACGCGCAAAACAATACTGTTCTGGACGTTGGCCTGTCAAGGGCTAACTCCCGAAAACCCTTAAAATGTGTTGTATTTCCAAAAGTAAATCACGAAGCCCTCTTCGCGCTCGCCAAACGGTTGATAATTGCAAGCAATATTCCAAGCGTTATAAACGCCCCCGGAGGGAGGATCATGACTATTACGGGGTTGTATCCGCCGCCGAATATCGAGGCCCCGAAGATGGTGCCGTTGCCGAAGAGTTCCCTTACGGAGCCGAGCAACATAAGGCTCCCGGTGAAGCCCAGACCCATTCCTAGGCCGTCAAGCAGCGATCCGAGGGGGTTGTTGCGGGAGGCGAAAGCCTCGGCGCGCCCCAGAATTACGCAGTTTACGACGATTAATGGGATAAATACCCCGAGGGTCTTGTGCATGTCGTGGAGGTAAGCATTCATAACCAAATCGACGATAGTGACGAACGTCGCGATTATGACGATAAAGCAGGGGATGCGCACCTTGGCGGGGATGACATTCCTCAGGAGGCTTACAACAGCGTTGGAGCAGATGAGGACGAAGGTCGTCGCGAGGCCCATCCCAAGCCCATTGACGGCCTCCGTGGTTACGGCGAGGGTCGGGCACATACCGAGGAGCAGTCGGAAGACAGGGTTTTCCTTGAATAGACCGCGGGTGAAATTTTCAACGGCGCCCATCATTCACCCCCTTTGACGATGCCAAGGGATGAGGCCGCACGGGAAAAACCCTCCAGCCCGGCCTTCACAGCGCCGACCAGCGCGCGCGGTGAGATCGTCGCACCGGTTATCTGGTCGAAATCGCCGCCATCCTTCTTCACCGCCCACTTTGCGGCTGATAGGTTTTTGCCCTTGAACATGGAGAGGTACTCTTCACCGGTGAATTTGGCCCCGAGGCCGGGGGTCTCGGCGTGAGAAAGCACCCGCACCCCGGTGACATCTCCAGCCGGTGTCACCCCTACCATCGCCGTAATAAGACCGGCGTAGCCTTGCATGGAGGAAACCTCGAAGGCGACTCCATTCACCGTGCCCTCATTCATGCCTATGTAATAGGTGGCCCCGCCGGAGTCAACCGCGTCCACGTCGGGCTGGTTGTCATAGGCCGGGAGAACGGCCTTGATCGCCGAAAGTTTTTCCTGTCTCATCGCCTCCGCGATCGGGGCTTTGGTCATATCGTATATCTTTGAGAGGCCGAGCGCCGCCGCCAAACAAACGGTGGCGAGGACAAGCACCATCCTCGATATATCCTTCATCAACCACCCCCCTTCGCAGGCGCGGCAAGCCCGAATTTCCTGGGCTTTGTGTACCTGTCTATTAGAGGCACGCACGCATTCATGAGGAGGATGGAGAAGGAGACGCCCTCCGGGTAACCGCCCCAGAGGCGTATCACTGCGGTTAAAAGCCCGCACCCTAAGCCGAATATCCAGCGCCCCTTTGTATTCAAGGGGCTTGTTACCATGTCGGTCGCCATAAAGAGCGCGCCTATCATAAGGCCGCCCGTCATGAGGTGCGCCATCGGGTTTAGATATTTTTCAGGAGCGAAGCCCCACGCAGCCGTGGTTATAACAAAAACCGTTGCGATGAAGGCGAGCGGTATGTCAATCGTGATAATCCTGCGCCAGTATAAGTATGCCGCGCCAGCCAGCAGGAGAAGCGGAGAGACCTCCCCGATACACCCCGCCCTAAAACCGATGAAGAGGTCCAGGTAGTCAACGTCGGGGAGCGCGCCGAGCGCAGGTGTCATGAGGAAGGTCTTAGCCTCCCCAAGCACTGTCGCGGAGGAGACGGCATCTGCAAGGTAGCCGGCGTCAACCGCCCAATCAGTCATGAAAGCGGGGAACGATACGAGGAGCAGCACACGCGCCACAAGGGCGGGGTTGAAGGGGTTGTGTCCAAGCCCGCCGAAAACCTGTTTGCCGAGTAGTATGGCCGCCGCGCCGCCGAAGACGCAGAGCCACCAGGGCGCGGAGGGTGGCAGATTTAGCGCGAGGAGCAGCCCTGTAAGGACAGCGGAGCCATCCAGGGTTGTGTCGGCGCGGCCCCTCATTTTGTTCGCCGCGGCCTCTGCCAAGACGGCAGCGGCGACGGTAAAGAGGGTCACCCTTACCGCAGGCATACCGAAGAGGTAAAAGCCCCAGAGGGTCGCAGGCAACAAAGCACCCACAACAGACCACATTATGCGGAAAATTGAGTCGCCGTCGTTTACATGGGGCGAGGAGGTTATGAAGAAGGTGCGGCTCATCCTTTAAGCTCCCTCCTCCGCGCCATTACGCGCCCCTTCGCATAGCGTATATACTGGACCAGGGGTATCCATGCGGGGCATACGTAGGAGCAGCTGCCGCATTCGATGCAATCCAGCGCGCTCCATTCGTCAGCCTCGGCGACCTTGTCCTTGTCTATGAGGTTGAATATCGTCGTCGGAGAGAGTCCCATGGGGCATGCCGAAACGCAGCGGCCGCAGGATATGCAGTCGCGGTGGCCCGTTGCGCGTACTTCAGCCGCCGGGAGACACAAAACGCCGGAGGTTCCCTTTGTCGCGGGCACCTCAAGGGTGTGCTGCGCCATACCCATCATCGGGCCGCCCATAATGACCTTCTGGCAATCGTCGGTGAGACCGCCAGCCTGATCTACGAGGTGCTGTAGAGTCATCCCGGTGCGAATGAGGATATTCTTGGGCTCTTTAACACCATCGCCGGTAACTGTCGCGACGCGCTCTATGAGCGGCTTCCCTTTAGTTACCGCCTCCCAAATCGCCACAGCGGTGGCGACATTCTGGACAACAGTGCCAACGGCCATCGGCAACGCCCCGGAGGGCACGTCGCGGCCGAGGATTGCGTGGATCAACTGCTTCTCCGCGCCCTGCGGGTAACGAACCTCAAGTCCCCTTATATCGCACCAGCCCCGCTCAGTTGCGAAGCGCGCCATCTCGGCGATTGCGTCGGGCTTGTTCATCTCTATTCCGATGTAGCCGCGCTCTAAGCCGAAGATATTCAATATGAGCTTTAGCCCGCACATTATATCGTCGCCGCGCTCAAGCATCAGCCTGTGGTCCGCGGTGAGGAAGGGCTCGCACTCGACGCCATTTAAAATTACTGAATCTATCGGCGACTCAGGCGGCGGGGAGAGCTTCACATGTGTGGGGAAGGTAGCCCCTCCCATGCCGACTATACCCGCTTCCAGTATGCGGCTCTTTATGACGTTGGGGTCGGCATTAAGCGGGTCTTCTATGGGCGCCAGCGGCTCGGCGGCAAGATCTTCGCCATCAACCTCGATTTCAATGGCGAGCTGTTTTGCGCCCATCGGGTGATGGTAGGGACCAACGCTTCTGACCACACCGGAGGTGGATGCGTGTATCGGCACCGAGACGAATCCTGACGCCGTCGCGACAACTTGCCCCTTGAGAACCTTGTCGCCCTTTTTCACCGCAGGCTTCGCGGGAGCGCCGATGTGCTGGCTGACCGGGAGGAATATTAGCTCCGGCAACGGCGCGACCTCTGTGGGCAGGTGCGCTGTACGTTTTTTCTCATCGGGGGGATGAATGCCACCCCTGAAGAGGTGTCTACCCATCGTCGCCTCCCCTCTCGCCGACCATTACGATGGCGTCCTTGGGGCAGGCCTCGTAACACTTCATGCAGCTCACGCATTTTGCCTTGTCGATTACGTGGGGCTTTTTCTTTTCGCCGGCTACAGCGTCCACGGGGCAGACTTTTTTGCATTTCGTGCAGCCGATACAATCTTGCTCTTTCACCTCAAGGTAGTGCCTTGGCGCTGCGGCATCGTCGATATTTGACGTGGGGCAAACCTCGGCGCAGCGCCCGCAGGATATGCACTTTGCTATATCGATTACCGCAAGGCCGTCTTTCATCTCGATGGCCTCGACCGGGCATGTCTTCGCGCATTTGGAGCAGCCTATGCACCCCACTTCGCAGACGCTTTTTACCGCCTTGCCCTTTTCGGGGGATTTGCACTTTATGTGGACTTCAAGCGAGATCGGGGCGAGGGAGATAATTTGTTTCGGGCAGGAGGCGACGCACTTGCCGCAGCCTGTGCACTTATCATTATCAACCACCGCGACGCCGCCCTCACCCACATGGATCGCGTCAAAGGGGCAGGAGTGTTCGCAGGTGCCGAACCCTATGCACCCGTAAAAACAACCCTTGGGCGTACCGAGGACGAGCCTCGCCGCCCGGCAGTCCTCAACGCCGAGATAGACGCCCTTCACCGTTGACTTGTCACGGGTTCCCTTACAGTGAACGATAGCTACATTTCGCTCGGCAATCTCTGTGGATACCCCGACGACTTCGCCAACCGCCTTTGCAACGGTCTCCCCGCCGGGGATACAGGCAGAGGGAATTGCCTCGCCGGCCACTATAGCCTCCGCGAGTGAGTGGCAGCCTGTGTAGCCGCACGCGCCGCAGTTGGCTCCCGGCAGAAGCTCATCAACTTTTTCAACGCGCGGGTCTACGTAAACCGAGAACTTTATCGAGGCAATGCCCAGCCCCAGCGCCGCCGCGCCGCCTATAGCTACAAGGATTATCGCCGCCTCAATCATTTGACGAGCCCCGCAAAACCCATAAACGCCAATGAGAGAAGTCCTGCGGTCACCAATGCTACAGCGGTGCCTCTAAAAGCCTGGGGCACGTCGGAGAGCTCCAGACGTTCCCTGAGGCCGGCAAAAAGCACAATGGCGAGGGTGAAGCCCAACGCCGCGCCGGCGGAGAAGACTATGGTCTCAACGAAGGAGAACTCTTTCTGGATGTTGAGAACCGCTACACCAAGGACCGCGCAGTTGGTAGTAATGAGCGGCAGAAATATGCCCAGAGCCTGATAAAGTGCGGGCGAGACCTTCTGCACCACCATCTCCACAAGTTGCACCAAAGAAGCGATTACCAGGATGAAAGCGATGGTTTGAAGGTATTCGAGGCCAAAAGGTTCCAGCAGATAGCGCTGTATCAGCCAGGTTACAACGGAGGCCACGGTCATGACGAAAATGACCGCCATCCCCATGCCCAGCGCGGTCTCCGTCTTTCTCGATACCCCCAGGAAGGGACATATACCGAGAAAGCGCGACAGCACGAAGTTGTTGACCAGCACCGACCCTATAAAAAGCAGGGCCAACTGGACAAGATAAGATTGCTCCATACGCTACTCTAAAACCTTTAAATGTAATTGAAATAAAGTTGGAGAATAAAATCGATTTTTCCAGGCTGTCAACTACTTTGTGGAGAGTGCATAGCGTCCACTATTTTTGAATCCGCCTCAGGCATTGGGTATTGGTGCAAATTTTCACTTCTCACCCACTTGACTTTTTCACACCCAAGAGGCCGGGGGGTACCCGATGTTATTTCACAAAAATAAAAAACAATCCTTATGGTCGCATGGGGGTAGGCATGTGTTACTTCGCCCCAACGGGGGCCTACCTGAACTGCTATGCCAAGCTCCTCCATAAGCTCACGGCAAAGCGCTTCGCGCTCGCCCTCGCCCTGCTCAACCTTGCCTCCGGGAAACTCCCAGAACCCGCCGTGCGGTCCGCCGGGCAAGCGCTTTGAGATCAATATCTCCTCACCCCTTCTCAGTACACCGGCAACTACGTGCAATGCTTTTAAACTCATTACAATTTCCTTCATACACCTTTATTTTTTTGATAAGGCAAAGTATCAAAAATCTTTTCCGGGCGCCTCAAAGATTTGCCCGCAACTTCCAGCCGCAGCTAAAATCATGTTAATATCTTGTGCAAAGGCTCACTTTCAGGCAGGTGAAGAGTATGGATTTCACTCTTAAGACATTCCTGGTCATGCTAGCTATAGGAAGCCTCGCGGGGTGGGTGATGCACCGGTCCGATTTCTGCCTTACAGGTATGGTAAGGGACGTATTCTTAACGAGATCCTTTCTTTTGCTCCGCGCGCTACTCCTCTCAGTAGTTATCTCCACCCTAACCTTTGAGATTCTGCGCCGTTTTGGTGTTTCTATTCAGGTTTTCGGTTCGCCGAGTGCGGCGCATCTTCTGGGAGGCATAGGTTTCGGAGTGGGGATGACCCTCGCCGGAAGCTGTGTCGTCGGCTCTGTCTACAGGTTCGGTGGAGGCGAGGTGACGGGCGCGGCAACAATTTTAGGGCTAATATTCGGAAGTTTGATCTTCTTTGAGTTGGCAATTCCTATAAGCGGATTTTTCAAACGGATCTCTTTATTTGAGGCTGCTACCATACCGGAGTTGTTAGGTGCCGATCCGCTCTATGTAGTCCTGCCCTCGGCATTAGCAGGGAGCTTATTTATCATCTCTTGGGCAAGAGGGGGCAAGCTTACATTGAAGAGCTTCATCCCCACCTACCTGCAACCCTGGAAGGCTGCGGTAGCGATATCCTTTTTGGGCGCGCTATCGATTTTCTTTTTCGGGACCCCTATCTCCATCTCCACGCTATACGCTAAGGTGGCCACAACAATTGAGGCAGCAATATTCCCCGGTCATATTGCAAGAGCCTCATATTTTTCTAAAAGCGTCGCCATTCCCCTTGAATTTCAGGGCGGCTCCATCACCATAAATAACGGCCCCGTTACGGATACCCTCTTCATTGCCCAGGGCGCTTTATTTATTGGGATATTTTTTGGAGCGCTGTTTTCTGCTAAAATGGCGGGTGATTACGAAGTTAATTTCCGCATTCCTCCGCGCCAATACTTATCGGCCTTCGCGGGGGGGGTGATAATGGCTATATCAGCCCGGATAGCGGAGGGGTGCAACGTCTGGCACCTTTTAGGCGGCCTGCCTTACCTTTCGATATCATCCTTGCTATTTTTGGCGGGCCTTTTTCCGGGTAGCTATTTGGGCGGCCTAATCTTGAAAAATAGAATCATAATGACGCATGGCGTCGAAGAATTACGGGGAAAATGATGCCTGAAAAGCCTCAGGAGTTCGTCGTTGATATAAGGGGGCAGATTTGCCCTTCAACCTTGTTGACGGCGTTAAAAGAGATAAATGACCACAGGGACGATATCAGGTCTGGCGAGGTTAAAATAATAGTCCTTACAACAAATCGCAACGCGACCTCGACAATCCCCAATGCCGCTGAGAATATGGGCTACAAGGTAAATGTAGAGAGGGAGAACTCCCATTACAGGATTGAAATTGGAGCGGAATAACGGCTCAGTAGCTCCATACATGCCTCTGGATCTTCATGAATGACGACATGATTAAAGTTGGAGAGCGTGATAAAGCCGTAGAGGCTGCGGGAGCAAAGCCCGTATACGAATACCTTCGCAAATCGATCAACTCGCTCCTTGAGGTTATGGGCACTCTACCATTAAGCCCTGAAGAGATTGATGATGAAGACCTAATCGAGCTCGACCCGCTGGGGATAATTTCCGGCTCCTTTGGGCAGGTACTCGACCACCTGAACGACACCAACCAACGCCTGAACGACGCCCATGAAGAGCTGCGCGTTTTTTTCGACTCGGCGGGGGTAGCCATCCTCGTCCTAGACCCGTCAATGAACATAATCGCCAAAAACTCCACAGCGGCGCGGATTTTAAAAACCCAGGACTGCAAGCACTGCTATGAGGGAATTTGTGGTGAGGAGGCTCCGCCGGAGGGTTGCACGCTCATCAACATTCTTGAAACCAAGAAACCTCTCAGCTCCAAAGAGATCGGTTTCGGCGGAAACATCTATGAAGTAACGGGCATCCCGGTATTCGACGAAGACCAAAATATAGACCATGTGGTGATGACCTACGCTGATGTTACCGCACGCGACAACGCCCTTAAGGCCATGGAAAAGAGCGAGAAGAAATACCGTGACCTCTTCGAGAATGCCAACGATTTGATTGCAGCCTTCTCCTCCGATGGGGCCTTTTTATATGTAAACAGTAAATGGAAAAACGCTCTGGAGTGGAGACCTGAAGACCTCGATGAAGCCAAGATCGCCGATACGGTGGCGCCTGAATACAAACGTGAATTCTTCCAATCGATGGAGATGCTGAGGAGGGGTGGCGGCAACGTAAGCATGGAGACGAGCTTCATAAGCCGCTCAGGGAAAAAGTTGATCCTCGACGGAAACGTCACGGTGTCCAGCGAAGCCGGCGAAAAGCCCTTCTTCAGGGGCATATTCCGCGACATAACCCTGCAAAAAAAACTGGAGGAAGAATCGAACAAAGCGCAGCGCCTGGAATCGGTAGGCTTCCTCGCCGGTGGAATAGCTCACGATTTCAATAATCTTCTCACAGGCATCCTGGGCAACATCTCCCTTGCCCGGCTATACAAAGAAGAGGGCATCGACATCGAGCCCAAACTGGCTGATGCTGAAAAAGCTATTTTACGCGCTCAAAATCTAACAGCCCAGCTGCTTACCTTTGCCAAAGGCGGGGCACCGGTAAAAAAACTCATCAGGCTGGAGGAGCTGATCTCGGACTCGGCGAATTTCGCGACATCAAATACCAATGTCACATATAAACTTGATATTGAAAAGGGTCTTTGGCCCGTTGAGGCGGACCCCGGACAGATAGATCAGGTTTTTCAAAATCTCTTTAACAATTCCATCCATGCTATGCCTGACGGGGGAGAGATAACAATCAGCGGCAGGAACCTGCCGGTTGACGAGGCGGCGGAATTACATCTGCCAATAGCTGCTGCGCCATTAATCTGCCTCACCATCTCCGACGAGGGCGTGGGGATAGATTACGATGATCTGGACAAGATATTCGACCCCTACTTTTCAACGCGCGAGATGGGGATGGGGCTCGGCCTCGCCACTGTATACTCCGTGGTTAGAAACCATGGAGGGTATATAGCTGTCGAATCAACCCCCGGCGACGGTACATCCTTTACAATCCACCTTCCCGCAAAGGCGGGTAGCGAGAGTGGGGACTCTGCCGAAAGCGGGGCGGCGACTGAATCAAATGACGTCAACGGTTTAAAAAAACGTCTATTGGTGATGGATGACGACAAGATGGTCGTGGAGCTCGTATCTGAATTACTTGTATACCTTGGATATGATGTCTCAAAGGCGATGAACGGCGAGGATGCGATAGCGCTCTATTCCCAGGCTCTCCATGACGGCAAACCCTTTGATGCCGTTATTTTGGATTTGACTATCGCCGGAGGCATGGGCGGGAAGGAGACGGTAAAGGAGCTAAGGAAGCTCGACCCTTCCTTGAAGGCATTGGCATCAAGCGGCTATTCCAACGACCCGGTGATGTCAAAACCCAAGGAGTATGGGTTCAACGCGGTAGTTGCAAAACCATTCCGCGCGGCCACCCTCTCCGCGAGCCTTAAAAAACTCTTCCTTTAATCACTGAACTTCTTGGAGCCACCCCCTCCAACGCTCTGGTTCATAGCCGAAATCGGCTCCTGAAATTTTTTCCAAAGCCACAACGGCGGCGTTTCTAACGGCCTCTTCCCTATCCTCAAGGAGGTTTACCAGCTCCGAGGCATTATCCATGCCGCCAATCTCTCCCGCAGCCCTTACGGCGTTGTATCTGATTTCGGGGTTATTGTCCTTTATGAGCCTTGATACGGCCGAGAGAACAAACTCGCTTTTTTTTCTGGGTTGGGTCCCAAATTGTCCGCGCGCCGCTTCAACCACTACCGATCCCAAATTTGCCGCCATTTTGAGGGAGCTTATCTTGACCTCGGAAGACTTGTCCGAGAAACCTCTTGTAATTATGCCCAGCAAAATACTGATCTCACCCGGGTCAGCGGGCACGTCCACCATTTCAGTGAGAGTTTCTTCATCATCTTCAAAGACGATCTCCTCACCATAGATCGACGGCGGCAAATAGCCGTCCATAAGGACCATGAGGCGTTTCGCCGAGTGTTCAGCCAGCGCGTTGTCGCCCACCTCCACAAGCCACCCGCGAAGGCGCTTTAAAATATTGAAAATGCGTCCACGCCGGACCTGCTCCTGTGTAGCCAAATTCTTTGATGATTCTGTAATCAGGGCCTCCAAAAGCGACTCAGCCCTATTTCTAACCGTTATATCTTCATTGGATAGCAGCCCGATAAGCCTATCGATCGCCCCAGAGAGAAATTCGAGATGGGATTTGCCACCGCCAATCGACCCTAGGTGGAGGATAATCGATTCACGGTAAACCTCTTCGGCGCCGGCCTCTCCGATGCCGAGTGCCCGGCTGAGCAGCAGGACCGCCCTCGACGGGGGCTCCGCAGAGAGCTCTCTCGCGCTCGGCAAATCCCCAAAGGAGGGTGTCGAAATAAGAAGTGCCGCCAGGGTCAAAAGCTGCAATGTTTTGTTCAGAAGAATTTCTACTTTATCCTGTAAGATCATATAAAGCGATTTGCTCCCTCAACGACACCCGATTCACGGTCGGCGCCGAACCGGTACTCCGGCTCTATAAGTTCATTTATCCTCTCCATTACGACGTCTGCGACCCCCTGAAAGTTTGCGCCCCATTTTGCCTCTGCTTCCGGAGTAAAAGGGGTGAAATCCTCACCTATGGCGAACTGCTCCAAAGCCTTACCGGTTATCAGGTCACCGCATCTAAGCAGCACACGCCCCTTCTTTGCAAAAGGTGAAGAGCCCGGATAAAGTTTGTCTGAACCGCTGCAACCTATTGGAAGAATAGGGTAGTCCTTGAAGTAGAGAGCTATCTGGCCTATCCCCGGGCGGCCCTTGAGCAAAGTTTTGGAGCGAGTCCCTTCGGGGAAGATGAAGAGGTCCCTCCCTTTTTTAAAGCTCTGACTATGCAGCTCCACAAAGATTTTCATCATCTTCACGAAGAGGTTGTTCACCGCCTCACCGTAGCTCTCCATATCGGGGTCAAACTCGTACCCGAGTATGTTGCGGCGTCTCTTGTATATCTCTTCCGGAACGCCGGAGGCGTTCTTGGCATCCCCCGAGCTCTCCACTACCTCCCGCAGAATCCGGTACTCCTCCCCTCCGGGGGTCCGTCCCCGTAACTGTTTGAAGTCTTTGGCTATTATATATCCCCGGCTAACGGTGGGAAGAGTCCCCAGATGGGAGAGGATCCCGCCAAGGATGGGATTTTCGTAATACTTGCCCTTGGCCCAAAACGATACCACCCGCCCTTTCATGTAAAGCGGGTACATCGCCGGAAAGTAGTTGTATCGGTCCGTATGGTTTACAGCGAAGATAAATGGTCCGGCATCCAGATCGGGAAGGTTTTCATAGACGATCTCAACTCCCGGGCAATAAGCAAAATTCGGATGGAGCACTCCGTAGAGCATACACTTCTGGAGGAGAGGCACCCTGGGAATCTTTATCGACTCAAGTCTTTTGAGGTCAAGTCCGCCCATTGGAGTTCCCCTGCGCACGATGCAACAATAAAGTTCGGAAGGGCGTAAATTACCACATCGGTGGCGATAAATGGAGGGTTAAAACCGTACCTATTACGCTAGGACCGCTGCCACGGCGGCGTAGCGGGCCGCCTTGCCCGTAAGGGTGAGTATGGTAAAGCGCCAAATCCCTACCCTGAATAGCCCTGCAACGAGACAGAGAGCATCTCCAACCAGAGGCAGCCAACTAAGGAGCAGCGTCCACGCTCCGTAGCGCAGGAAAGCAGACTCCGCCCGGTCATACCTTACGTTGTCTTCAATCACACCCTTTCGCTCAAGGACTTCTCCGCCCCAGCGGCCAATGCCATAGGTAGTCAGCGCGCCCAGAAAATTCCCCGAAGAGGCGACCAATACCGCCGGTACGGGGTCGCCTCCCCGGAGTATTATCACCGCGAGCAGCCATTCGGAGCCCACCGGCGCGAGGGTTGCCGCAACGAAACTTACTATGAAGAGAGCCGGGAGGCCCCACTCGGCGATATCAAGCTCCAACGGGCCCCTCCTCTCTTCTAATAGCTGTAGCGAAGCCTTGCATATATGTTGGTGTTGTCCTCAAGCTGGCCGAAGAAGGAGTTATCCTCCTCTCCGAAAAATATATTGCCGCCTATCGTATATTGGAGCTTGTCGGAAATTTTGTAAGTGACCTTGGGGCGCGCGTATCCGTCATCGTCCGTGGGTGAGTAGAAGGTGAAGAGGGAGAGGATTAGATTTTGCTGCATGAACATCCCCCTGTAGCGGAGGGTCCACCATACACGGTCCTCACCCCGGTCAAAGCCTCCCGCATCCTCTGCCGAACTATCCCAATCATCCATGTGCTCTATGTAAAACTGCACACCAAGGGTTTGCTCGGGAAGTATTTCGCGAGAGAAGGCCACTAGCCCCCGAACCTCGGAATTTGGGACCATCGGGTTGTCGCCGGAGGAGTCATCCTCCGATTGGTATCTTGCCACCTCGATGTTCACTACGCCGCCGAAGAGGGCGGATCTGACGGATGCGCCATAGCTTACAAGCTCCGGGTGATAGAGGTTGTTTTCGCCGGCATCATAACCAAGGGGTTGTCCGTAAAAGCCCCTATAACCATAGAAGGCAACTTCATTGCCGCCGAGGTTGGCGTATACTCGCCCCGCCAACTCGCCGTTGTCGATAGTTTTATCGACTTCGACAGGGTCTATGGTGTAACCGCTCTTTGGGCCCGCCTTTCCAGAGCCGCCCCAGTAGGAGAGGCGTTCGCCATCCACAAAGCCGTCGGGGGTGAAGGTCGGCGTCCAGGCAAGGTCTACGTTCCATGTATCGCCGAACCAGCTGGCACGCAGGGCATCGGAGGGCTTCTTTAGATATTCGTCATCGCGCCCTATGAAGAATGACTGCCAATCCTTTGGGAAAAGGTCATTTAAAAAAAGCAGGTCGCCGGTGCCCCAGGTAAGGGTCTGCCTCCCCACTTTGAGGTCGATCTGCTCATGGGGTGTCATGATTATGGAGAGCTCCCTAAGCTCCAGGCGGCTCTCCTCCGTCACGCCATCGGAGACGAAGTCCCCTTTGAACTGGAGGGTTCCATAGTCGCCGTCATTCAAGAAGTCCAGCTGAAAGCGTCCCTCCTGCATGACTATCTCATCATCTGCGTTGTCGTCACCGACTATGCGGGATGCTATCCCTGCCTCAAGAAAGCCTGTGAAGGGCAGCTCAGCGGCAAATGAGAGGGGGGAAAGTGTAACGATCAGAGCAGCTAAGGCGATCCTCTTCATCTTTTGCCCCTCTTAGCGACGGATGTATTTGCGGGGCGGTTTTCTTAAATAGCGCTCTGTGAAAAGCGACTCATCGAGGCCAACCCCGTAGCTTATGTCACTGAAGGTGAGCACTGTTTCTCCCCCTGAAACAAGGTCCTTGACCCGCGACTCGGTGACTGTCGGGACGCCGTCGAATTCACCGAACTTGAGCGCCTCGACGACCCTATAGAGCTTGCCCTGTTTGTCCTCATATTCCGCCTTTACGGGGAGAAAGGTTTTCTTGTCAATCCAGAGCTTATAGCGTGAGAACTCCACTGAGTCCGGGTCTTTCGGCACGTTCATCAGTATGTATGCGTCACCGGTCTCCTCAAGGAGGGTATGGGTATCGTCATCAACCTGCCTACCGGAAACATCTTCATAGAAGAAGTTTGAGCCAACGAAGCTGGTGCGTTTATCGGAGGCCGCGATGCGCTTGACGAGGTCGAGGGCGGGTAGATACAGCCAACGGTCGTCATCTCCGCCTACCTTTTTGTGGACCATGAAGACGGTCTTCGCCACGTCTCCCGGCTTGTGAAAGTAGAGGTAGAAGAACTGGTCTCCACCATCCTCCTTGTCGAGACGGAGTATTGTGAATTCGCGTGTACGCTCGTCGCCCTTATCGTTTTTAATCACCATCTTTGCGCGCGCCTTGCCGTCATCACCCCCGTAATAGGATGCGAGGTTGGCGCGGTTCACTATCTCATCGACATCCATTGCCATGGCGGAAGTAAAGCCAACCATTGAAGCAAGCAGTAAAACACCCAGTATCTTAATAGTTTTCATCATAGTTCCTTTCAACCTTAAAGCCATCTCATCTCGCCTCAAACCTGCCAAGCTCCTTTTTGAATAGGAATGGAGCAAGCACTTTGATGAGTGAAGGTAGTATTACCAGTGTCGCGACCCCGGATATAGCCATGATCGCGGCGAGGAAAAAGCCCACGGTCTGATAGGGCACCAGATTTGCGAAGAGCAGCGGCAAGAAGCCCAGCGCAATTACTATGGCGTTCCTTGAAATGGCCCTTGCGGGGGCCTCCGCCATCTCCCGCGCAGCCTCATACCAGCTGCCGCGCTCTGCGACGAGCTCTCTGGCACGCTCTATGTAATGAATCGCAAAGTCAATCGATAGGCCCAGAGTCAAACTTGAAAGCACGGCGACAGGCATATCGTAGTCCTTACCCAAAAGACCTATGAGCCCATAAGTAAATGCAATGGTCACCGAAAGGGGGATCATTGAGAGGACTCCCCATAGCAACGAACGGAAAAGCAGCGCCATCAGCACCAACACGGTGAGGAAGCTGCCGAGGAGCGAAGAGAGCATACCGCTAACCATGCGCTCCTGCCATACCGTGTTGAGATAGGTGAGCCCTGCCCATTTGTGCTCAAGACCTCCCGGAGGCGGATTTGCGGCGAAATAATCATCGACGTCCTTTACGACCTCCTCCATGTCGCGGTTGTCGCCCGATTTAAGCTGAACCCATATATTGAGGTTCCTGTAGTCGGGGGTAACCAGGTGCCAGAGGTCGTCCGGATCGTGGCTCGACTGGAATGAGAGGATAGACTGAGCCACGGCCGCTGAGGTGTCCGGTATGCGGAACTCCTCCGGGTTACCCTCCAGAAGCTCCATATAGACCTTCTTAACCATATCCGCGAGGGAGTTTGATTTGCCCACGACGGGGTCTTTGGCAAGCTCCTTCTGGAAGGTATCTATGTAATTCAAAACATCCGGATTTTTGAAGATGTGCGTGGAAAGCCTTATCTCCTCAAGCCCCTCCGACATAATGTCAAGTTCGTCCAAGAGGTCATAGTTGTCACCCGCGACGCCTTCATATTTTGAGGAGAGTTCGTTGTCCAGCGCTTTGAAGTACGGCGCAGGGTCGGCTGAGCCTTTTGCATCCGCTTCGGCCGCAAGGTCCTCGGAGAATGAGGACATGTCCCTTGCGGCAAGGAGCGCTTCCGGGCTCTTTGAGTCTGCGGCAACGCTGTCAAAGTACCCCTTCACCTCACCCAGAGCAGCCTTAAGAGCGCCTACGCCGTCAGCCGGCTCAAGCACCAGATACGCTCCGTACGTGCCGCCGAAATGCTCATTTAAAACTTTATCGGCTACGCGGATCGGGTGGTCGTCGACAAACCATTTAACCGGGTTGTCGTTGATCTCGATCTTACTGATTCCAAAGACCGATACCGCTACCACACCCATCGTAAGGGCTATATATAGTTTAGCTCTGTGCTGAGTCGAAGCGCCGGAAGAGCGCAGGATCTTTGCCAGAGGGGAGCGGCCCTCCCCTTTGCCCTTCGTGCTTGCCGCCTGGCCGAAGTTATCGAGGCTCTTCTCGGGTATGAAGAGGAGGATATAGGCGGGCACCAGCATAACCGTGAAGAGCCACGCCACGCCAACGCCAAGGGCAACGAAGAGGCCAAATACCTGCACGGGAGGAATCGGGGTCATCGCGAGGCTCGCGAAACCAACCATCGTAGTCACCGAGGTGTAGAGCATCGGCATAAAGAGTTCGTTCATCACCTCTCTCAGCGCTGCGGCCCGGTTTCGGTGGCGCTGGTAGCGGTCGAAGAAGACCGAGAGGATGTGAACCGAGTCCACTACCGCTATGGGCATAAGAAAGATGGGGATCATGGAGGACATTATGTGGACTGTGTTACCCGTTGAAATCAGCGTGCCCATTGTAATAGCGACGGTAAGCATCGCCACCATCATCGGGGAGATAACAAGCACAAGCTTCTGGAAAAAGAATAGCATAAGCAAAAATACAACGAGTCCCGCAAGCGGCGCGGATATAGCCATCTGCTGAAACATCTCGACGCCGAAGGTGTCCTCTGCTACCGGCAGCCCGGTTATATGGTACTCCTCAGCACCTTTGCCCTCCTTGTCCACCAGCTTCTTGAGCTCAACGCTGACCCGATGCGCCATATCCTTTTGTTCAATCGGCACATAAATAGCGATTGCTTTACCATCCTCACTTACGAGGGTGCCGTAGAGCATCGGGTTCGCCATGATGCGGTCGCGGATATGGAGAGCTTGCTCGCGTGTTTGAGGGGGCTCGTCCATAAGGTATTTGAAGCTGACCGAGCCCATCCCCGCCTGGAGAATGTCATCCACGGTTGAGGGAGCCATCAGATCCTGAACGACCACCCCGTCGATGAGCTTTGCTCCCTCGGTAAGCTCATAGACCTTTCTCAGCGTCTCGGGGTTGAAAACACCGTCGGAGTCTTTCTCGTTTACCACGCCCACCACGAGCATATCGGAGAGGGAGAAGCGCTCCTTCACCTCATTGTGGAAAACACGCACGGGCTCGTCCGCTCCGAGCATGTTCTCGGGGTCGGTGTCAACCTTTATGTCGCCAACCTTGATGAGTGACAACGCGGTTAACAAAAGCGCAAGCGCAAGGAGAATTTTGGGATGCTTTATCGACAGTTCCGTTAATTTTTTGCCCATTTCTATTCCTATAGGAGCGTATTTAAGGGTTTGCCGACTTTGATGCAGTCAATGACCAAATGGATTCAATAACGATAACGGAGTTTTGTAATTTATCAAAATTATGGACACTTTTGGAGATCAATATGTAATTACGCAGGAAAGGAAAGATTATTTGCGCATAGTTTGCGTTTTTTGGTAACCCACCGTCGGAGAAGCCCCGTCTTACCAACAAAGACCAACCGCAAAACACCAAGGAGCGCACAATGAAATCTTTAAAAACCATCTTGATTTTTTCGGCCGTTGCCTTTGCGACTTCCAGCTGGGCAGGCTACTGTGACAAAGGCCCTCTCTTAACCCCCGGTGAACGCGCCGAGGTTAGGGGGATACATAACGCTTTCACTACGCAGGCAAGGGCGCTCCGCGGCGAAATCTTTCGCTCGAGGGACCGCTTAAATGCAGCGCTCTCAGATGAAAAGACAACAATCGGCGAGGTGAGACGCCTCAAAAACGAACATAGGGAGCTAAGGCGTGAGATGAGGGCGCTTCGCTATGATGAAAAGAGAGCGGTTGAAAGGGTCGCCGGGGCAAACTTCACCGGCAGAAGAAAAATTAAGGCCTTCAACCGCTACGACTGCTCCACGGGCCCTATGCCGGGCCGCAATAACCACTCAGAAAATTTTAGGCGCGGCGATCATTTTTGCGACAACTTCGGTGGCCCGATGATGCCTAACAGAGACCGCCGATACGGCGCTAATGAAGGTTACGGGCGCCGCCGTCGATAAACTTGAAAGTAATCTAAAAACAGCCCTCCACAGGGGTTCTCACGCGGTTTTGCGGATTTCCGCCGGGAGCCCCTTTTTTATAACTCCCGCCTCAGCTTCCCGTAATCGACTCCATATAAATCGTTTTAGGGCCCGCAAATTCTTGCGCTATCTTGACCGCCGGGTAATATTTTATTCGCACCACTGCCGATTAAATTGGCCTGAGGAAGCCCAAGCTACTGGTTAAGCCAATGCGCCTAAGGCCAACGGGCTCCGGTGAAATAAATCACTTGTGCACTAAGTCGAATTTCTTGCTGCGCCAAACCCTGCATTGTGCCCTAGTGAATTACTTTATAGCTACTTCATAACCATCTGTTTTACATAGTGTTTACTATGAAATATCCTCACTGGAATCACCGCTTAATGGGTCATTGATTAAGCCTTGATACGTCCATGCGTTGTGGGTATTATAAACCCTCGTTTGATTTTCAGGGAGGAGCCCTCGTACGCCTCGCCTAGGCGCTCGTGGTACCTGAGCTAATCATCACTTTATTATATAGGCGAAAGGAGACAGATATGTCCGACAACATCAAAGCGATCTATCCTGTACCTGAAGAATTCAGAAAGACGGCCCTCATCAAGAGTCGCGAAGAGTATCAGAGGCTCTATGATGAATCGATAAACGACAGCGATGCCTTCTGGACGCGGATGGCTAAGGAGCAGGTCACCTGGTTCAAGGATTTCGATGCGGTCTCGGACTATAAATATTCAAAGGACGAGGTCTATGTTAAGTGGTTCATGGGCGGCAAGCTCAACATCTCCTACAACTGCCTCGACCGCCACCTTGAAAAGCGCGGCGACCAGACGGCCATCATCTGGGAGGGCAACGAGCCCACCGAGGACCGCTACATCACCTATAAAGAGATGCACGATCAGGTTTGCCGCTTCGCCAACGTCCTCAAGGCCAAGGGCATAAAGAAGGGCGATGTCGTCACCCTCTACCTCCCGATGATTCCAGAGCTCGCCATGGCGATGCTCGCTTGCGCCCGTATCGGCGCTATCCACTCTGTAGTCTTCGGCGGCTTTTCCGCTGACGCGCTCCGCGATCGTATCCAGGACTGCAAGTCCAATCTTCTCGTAACCTGTGACGGCTACTACCGCGGCGCGAAGCTCGTCAATCAGAAGGCTCAGGCGGACGAGGGCGTATCACAGTGCCCCACAATCGAGAACGTGGTGGTCGTAGAACGCGTTGGCGCAGGCGCACTCGAAGTGCCTATGGGTCCCAACGACTGCTGGTGGCAAAAAGAGGTCGACGCGGCATCCCCGGATTGCCAGTGCGAGGAGATGGACGCTGAGGACCCGCTCTTCATCCTCTACACCTCCGGCTCCACGGGTAAGCCAAAGGGAGTTATGCACACCACCGGCGGCTACCTCGTCTGGACCTCTCTGACCCATAAATATGTCTTTGACTACCATGACGGCGACGTATATTTCTGCGCCGCTGACATCGGGTGGGTAACAGGCCACTCCTATATCGTCTACGGGCCCCTCTGCAACGGCGCCATCTCCCTCATGTTCGAGGGTGTGCCGAACTACCCGGATGCCGGCCGCTACTGGGATATTATCGGCAAGCACAAGGTCGCGACCCTCTACACCGCCCCGACGGCAATACGCGCTATCGCCTCGCAGGGAGACGAGTACGTGACCTCACGCCTTGACAAGCTGGACACTTTGAGGCTCCTCGGCACAGTTGGCGAGCCCATCAATCCGGAGGCGTGGAAGTGGTACTTCGAGCTCCCGGGCCGCTCCAAATGCCCCATCGTCGATACCTGGTGGCAGACGGAGACAGGTGGACACCTCATAACCCAGCTCCCCGGCGCCATTGACATGAAGCCCGGCAAGGCGCAAACCCCCTTCTTCGGCGTCGAGCCTGTCATTGTCGACCCCGAGAAGGGCACCGAGCTTGAGGGCGTTTGCGAAGGCGCGCTCTGCATCCGTAAGCCCTGGCCAGGGCAGATGCGTGGCGTCTACGGCGACTCCGACCGTTTCCGCACAACCTACTTCATCCAGTATGACGGCTACTACTTCACTGGTGACGGAGCCAACAGAGACGCCGACGGCGATTACCAGATAACAGGCCGCATCGACGACGTCATCAACGTCTCCGGCCACCGCATGGGCACCGCCGAGGTCGAGTCAGCACTTGTCCTTAGCGCACACGTCGCTGAGGCGGCAGTTGTTGGCTACCCCCATGAGATGAAGGGGCAGGGTATCTACGCTTACGTCACACTAAACGCAGGGGTAGAGCCAAGCGACGAGCTCAAGAAGGAGCTGGTACAATTGGTGCGCAAGGAGATCGGGCCCATCGCGACCCCCGACTTCATCCAGTGGGCACCAGGCCTGCCTAAGACCCGCTCCGGCAAGATCATGCGTCGAATTCTCCGCAAGATTGCCGCCAACGAAGTGGACGCGGGTTTCGGCGACACCTCCACCCTGCTGGATCCGACAGTAGTCGATACGCTGGTGGATACACGCGAGAACCGTAGCTAAACAATATTAAAATCAATACTGAGGGGGTCGGCGAGTGCCGGCCCCCTCTTTTTTTGCTATTATCCCATCATGGCCTCCCTCAATGAAACCAGCGCATTCTACAAAGGCAGCGATGCCTCCCTCTTTTGGGAGATGACCATCTGCCAATCACTCTCCGACCGCGCTTCCCCTTACATGGGGGCGTTGCGCGAAGCGTTTACCTTTGGCGAGCTTTTGATGGCGCGTCTTTACGATTCAATATCGCTTGGCTCCAAGCCGCATATTATCGAGGTAGGCGGTGGATATGGAACCTTGATGAGGAGCATCCTGCCTTTGCTACCCACCTGCAAGGTGACGATGGTAGAGCTCTCGCCTCGCTTTGCTGACCTGCAAAGAAGGGTGTTGTCCGGCTTCCCGTTAGGCGAGGTAATAGAGGGTGATATCTTTGAGGTGCTCAGGAGAGAGCATTTAGAAGCAAGCCTCCTCATATCAAATGAAAATATAGGTGACTTTCCAACTGCAGAAGGGTTGAGGGCTGATGAGATATCAAGGATTGTCGAGAAGGGCGTCTTTGACGACAGTGTAGAGGGGAGAGCGGCAAGGCTGATTAGCCGATACAATCTACACATGCCTGATGACAACGACCCCTTCGCGTTCAACCTGGGAGCGCTTGAGTACGTCGAACTGCTAAAGGGGCGCGCGGAGACGGTATTTCTAAGCGAGCACAGCGCCGACATTGAGCTGGGGAGCCCTTGGAGCGACTTTTTAACACCTACCGCCACAGGTAGGCCCAGGCGGATATCTCTCAAGGGACATGCCGAATATTCAATACGCTTTGGTGACCTTGAAAGCGCGGCATTGGCGGATGGCTGGCAGGTGGAGCGCTTTCCAATGTTGGAGCTCTTGAAGGTAAGGGATGACGCCGGTGCCCGCTTCATGGCCGGCACCGAATGTGTCGGCAATGAGCGTTCAGAGATCATCCACGAATTTCTAAACCATGTGAAAGAGTACGAATGTCTGATTTTGAAGCGATAAAAGCATATAGACAAAATTACGACGGCGAGGCGATGCGCGACCCCAGCGGCCCGGCACAGTTTAATCTTGACGGGTGGATATCGGAGGGGCCCTTTGAGAAGCTGTGCGGCATGGAGATAATACAAGCCAAAGAGGGTAAAGCTCTCGTTAGCATGCCGTATAGGGTCAAGCTCTCAATGGGTGGAGGGCTTATGCATGGCGGCGCGTTGGTCAGCTTGGCGGATACCGCGATAGCTATGGCGGTTAAGTCACTCCTGCCGGAGGGTTCCACCTTCGTCACTCTCTCTTTAAACAGCACTTTCATAGCTCCGATGAGGGAGGGCACCGCTTTCGCTAAAGCGGAAGTTGAGCGAAGCGAGGGCAAAAAACTCCATGCTTCAGCAAGGATCTTTAATGAACACGAGGAGCATGTCGCTGATTTCAATGCGCTCTTTATCGTGACTGACAAATGAACGTCACTTTTACAATAGCTAAAGCCGCATCTTTTTTTAGGTATTATTTTAATGGGAGTACCTTTTAGAGATAGGTTTTGGCGGCGAAGTTGAAGAGAACCGGTGCCTGTGCAATAATTCACTCGTTTTCTACATCTCATATGGAACGGATATGCAACGCAAAACGCTAACAGCGATACTCGCCTTGTCGCTTCTCATATTCCCTTGCACGGGTTCTCTCGCCGATCTAAGAGAGGAGATGGCGGCACGGGCGGACCGGGTAGCGGGTATGCTGGTCGATGAATCTCCAACGGTTAGGCGAGACGGCGCTAAAAAAATTGAAAGAGACATCGAAAACAATTTGCGCGACTTCTCAACTGACGAGGAGTCGCCGATATATCTTGAAGAGCTTTACAAGGCCCTGGCACCCCTCACTGAGTCTGATAAATCCACCATACGTTTACGCACCGCGCGCCTACTTGAAGGCTTTACTGATTCGATAATCGAGATGGGTCTGGTTGAGAACTCGACGCAGCTCCTGCAAAGCATTTATCCCGTAGCCCCGGATGAAGAGATTAGAGCGAAGATTGGAGAAGCTCTTGATGAGAGAGGCGCAAAAAAACCCGATATAAAATCAATGCCTTTAGCTGCCGTGGAGCCACCTCCATCGCAGGATGAAAAAACCGAGATGGATAAACCGGCTGCCAAAGGGCAAAGTGTCCCTGAGGAGGAAACGGCAATTACGGAGGTGACCAAGGCAGAAAATCCCCCTCCCGAGCCCCCCGTAAAGGTTGAGCCACCCAAGACTCCTTAAACGCTGGCGCCAACTCAAACCCCCGCCGTCAAGAGGGTGTCTCTGAAAGATATGGGCATTGTCGAGGAGAAGGCCTCCGCCGCACCTACGAGAGTCACCATCAAATCCGGCGTTGCGGTTAAGGTAAACGCCCCCAGGCCGACCACAACTAGAACAGTCTCTGTAAAAACCATATCAATGAAGGAGATCACCAAGCCTCAAAGTGGTGATGGGAAAATATCCTCTGAAGAGGGAAAGACCCCTTCTATCGTCCATACTCCCCCGGAGACCGCTTCGCGAGTCGGCGACCGCGTTATCTTGAAGATGGTGGATACCAAGTTTGACAACGCCAACGAAAATGACGCCCTCTCCGCGCTTTCGCTTTGCCTTGAGTTGGCAGATAGGATAAGAGCATCGGACTTCAGCCCTGATGTTGAGCTTAGAAGGCTTACTGCTTCAATCCGCGCCCACGTAATGGCGTTACTGAATGAAGAGAGCGCTATAGTATCAGCCAAAGCCGCAGAGGTAGCGGGCGCCATTCATGACGAAACATCAATGCCCATCTTGGCGAACCTTCTTGAGAGCCCTTCGGCGTTGGTAAGAGAAAAGGCCTACGATGCCCTAAAAGAGATTTCAGGAAAAACATTTCCACCCTCCGCCAAAAAATGGCAAGAATACATCAAAAGCGAAGGCTCAACGTCAATGGAGTGAACGGTCAGGGTAATCCTGGTAAGCCTCCATCTTCCTTACCGCGCGTTTAATGGTTGAAGCTGAGGCGCCAAAGCGGCTCGCCAGATGCCTTATCGTTTCACTGTAACTCTCGCCCCTTCTTCTAAGCTCGTCGTAGACTATCCATACCTTTACGTCCCTGACGGCCCTCTCGCACTCAGCGAATTTTTTGCGCAGGATTGGAAAGTTTCGAAGGAGCCTCTCCTCAACTATCATCTTTGCCCCCGCGCACATACAAAACCTGAAAGCTGGCTCAGGATATTGAGCTCGCCCCTTCTGAATCTCTTCTGACCATAAAGACGCTGACGTATATGGCTAAGCCCCATGCCCAACCTGGCCCCTGCCCCACGGTGGGTGTAGCCCGAGCTTTTCAAGCGAGCCCTAAGCCCTCTTAGGGAGCTCTCATCAAGGTCAACCTCCTCCCCCTCGTACTGCATAAGCTCCGGGCAGCAGTTGTAATTATCCGGGTTTTGATCGCCCATCTGAGGCACAGCCATCCCGGACCAGTAGTGAACTCCACCGTCCCAACCCCTATGGTCGCAGAGCGCAGTATATTTAGCCCCATAAAAGGGCATGCCGTTATCCTGCCAACTTCTCATATTCCCCCCTTAAAGCCTTATTCAATCTCCTTGTTTGTGCTCTTCACCAAAGGCTTTTGAAACATCCTCGCTTCCGAAGACATCAACCAAACTCCTTACCAAGCGTCTTGAGCAATGAGTCCACTCTCCATCCAGCAGGATATCCCAGAGGAACCCCCTGCAATCGAGCAGGCGCTCCACCAAATCATTCAGCGAAACCTCTTGACAGGTAGCCGATTCAGCGACCAGCGGACAAGTTGCGGCCTCTCGGCACTCTTTATAAGTTGGGATAGTTGAATCGGATTTTGCGCTGACAAATTTGCCCACAGGCTTCGCCCCTTTGCAGACCGCCTATACCCCCCCGGGCGGCGAAGCCTGCTGAATAGATTGTGAAATATTTGATTTTTACGTATTTATTAGTATACTGTTTCAACGTATTTCTTTTTTTTAGAATTATATATATTCGTCTTTGACGTACCAAGAAAATAACACTCTGGTGAGGAGAAAATTATGAAGAGAGTTCTTGGGGCGAAGGAGGTCTACTCAAACATTCAAAAGCTTAAGGGTTTTAGGACAAAGAGGGAGTTAGCGGATTTTTTTTGTGTCAGCCCGTCGGCAATAAGCGACTGGGTTAATCGAAATAAAGATACTATCCCCGCGAAGAAGCTGGCCGAGGCCAGCCACCGCCATAACATAAGGTGGCAGTGGCTAAGTTATGGGGAGCTGCCACCCTATGAGGAAAAGGTAATAGAGAGGAGCACCGGCATAGAGCTGGCGCCCTCCGAGGTGGAGCTCCTTGGGAAGATAAAGGGGTCTCCAGCCTTCAGGCAAGCCGTGGAACGCATGATGGGGCTGGACGAACACTGCATAAAGCTGGTCGCCTCGGTCGCACAGTCTATGGGCGAACGCAATAAGGAGACAGCTAAAAAAAGCGTTGCGGCTGATTCACGGGTGCTGCGTGAGAAGAGAAAGATCACCCCCTTTGGCAACCATTGGTAATACGCATTTGTCAGATAGGCTTTTCTAAGGGCGTTGACAAGAACTTTCTACCGTGACAAGCTCAAGAAAGAAAATACTTGCGGCAATAATCAGCGGATACCCAAAGGAATGAAATGACCCACAAAGAGCCTCGGCGGATAGAATATATTTTATTGGCGGCGGCTCTGGTTATCCTCATCCTTACCGCATGCACAGGACAACCCTCAAAAACAGTTAAGGAAAGAGCTACAGCCCTAGCGGAGAAAAAGAGCTTTGAGCAAGCCGCTGAACTTCTGCGAGAGTCTCCTGCCTTCACCAACTCAGACGAACTGGTAGCGCAGTATGTGGACATAGTAACCTCCAGCTACCTCTTCACCCCAAATTTCCGCGACTTTCTGGTGAAGGACCTTGACTCCGGGGAGGATCTGCTCTCTGCCCGAAGAAATGCAACCCCCGCCCCGCCCAATGAGCTGAATCTTGAGGAACTGGTCAACACTCGGTTGGCTTTAAGGCCGGACTCGCCTTATCTGAACTTCGCAGCGGGCCTTCTAGTTTCGCGTGGCTCGGAGTGCGGCTGCGCAAACTTCGTCTCGCTGCCCTCCGGTCGCGGAGACGAGGTCGATTACTTCGAAAAGGCTTACAACGAGGGTATTTACAATTACTGGTCCCTCTTTCGCATGGGGTTGGCGAATCAGATGGCCGGAGATGAGGCCGGGACTATAAAAGCCCTCTTTTTCTACAAAAAATCCCTTGAGCTAAAAGATGATTTTATCCCCCTGCGCTACAATTATGGAGTCCTCTCCCTGATGACCGGGCAGCTGTCACGCGCCGAAGAACACGCCCGGGCGGCCCTCGGCGGGTATGGAGTGCCGGGGAAGGATGCGGATACATATTACCTGTTGGCAAGGATCAAGGAGGCGGAGGGTGACTACATAGAGGCGGACGCGATGTATCGAAAGGCTCTCGACCTGTCACCAGCCCACACCTACGCCTTCTCTTCATATCTAAACTTCTTGAGAAACAGAGAGAGGTTTTCAAGCTATGAGGAGGAGGTCTTGAATGGACTTGGCAACCCCCCTTCACTCTCGCCGCTCTTTCCCGCATATCTCGACTTCCTATCCGGCGCCGGAATAGCTGGGATAGACAAGGGCATCATCAAAAAGCTTATAGAGAGAAATTACAGGGACCCTTATGAATGCGCTGCGACGCTTTCAAACCTGGGGAGAGTTGCAGAGCTGTGGGATGAGCTTCCCATCGCTCTAGCCTGCTACGAACGCGCCTTAGAGGGCCTTGAGCGTTCGGAAGAAGCGGGGGAGAAGATGGTCAACGATATGCGGACCCTGGTTGAACGCACTCGCGCCAAGGCCTACGAAGATTCGGCGCAATAAAAAAGGCGGCCTCGGATGGCCGCCTTTTTATCATGCTCTTAATCCCGGTACATATCCGCTAGCCCGCAGCGGTTAAGTCCCAGATACCGCAAGGGCAGACCCCCGCGCAGAACCCACATCCTATGCACTTATCGGAGTCCACCACATATTCATAGGTGCCGTTTTCATGCTCCACGCGGCTAATGGCGTTCCAGTAGCAGCTATGCTCGCAGATGTGGCAATCACGGCAGGAGCCGCAGCTCATGCACTTGCCGCCCTCGGTGGAGCAGCTGACCGCGCCACCCTCCCGCTCACGGTCGAACCACTCAAAGGAGAGTTTCTCGTAGGGAACTATAGTGCGTTTGTCGTCCTCGTACTCCGTTTTGGTGATTAGGGAGTGCACGTACTCAGCCACCCTTACGCCGTCGCCGATGGCGTTCGTTATAAGACCGGGCTTGGTAACGTCGCCTACGGCGAAGACCTTGGGATCATTGGATTGACCTACCCCGTCCACTCTTATGTGTCCGCGGTCAAGGTCGATCTCCTTGGGCAGGTACTCAAGCTCCGGAGTCTCGCCGATTGAGATGATTGCGAGGTCCGCGTCTAAGTAGGTCCCATCTGTAAAGTGAATCTTCTTACCTTCAAAGTCGTAATGGTCGGTGAATTTGGGGTACTGAATCGTAGCGCCCCTGGCCGCCGCCATCTTCTGCTCCTTGCCGAAGGAGGCGGGCTTTTGGATGTCAACCGCTACCACCTCAGCAGCGCCGCAGTTGAACGCTTCAACACATATATCCATGCCGACGTTACCCGCGCCAATCACAACCACCTTCTTGCCGGACAGGTCCCGCTCGATTCCGGCGGTGACCTCCTTCAAGAAGACTATGCCGGGGAGCACATGCTCATAACCGGGGAAGGGAATGGTGCGGGGCGAGTGGCTACCCGTGGCCAGCACAACCGCGTCGGACTCGTCGTGTATTTTACCGTAGAGGTCAGCGTCGACCTTTGTGGAGAGGTGAATGTCTACCCCCAGCCCCTTAAAGCGCTCAAGCTCTTTGGAAAGCACCTCGCCGGGAAGCCTATCCTCGGGGATGCAATAATGTATCTTGCCGCCAAGATTATCCTCACCCTCGTAGAGGGAGACGTTATAGCCTTTGAGCACCAGCTGGTAGGCCGCCGACAGACCTGCGGGACCGCCGCCGATTACGGAGACCCTCTCCTTCCTGGCTTTCTCCTTAGCAGGCGCCGGGCGGTCGATCGACAACCTTCCGAGGAGCGTAACGTCAACGGGATCGCTTAAAAAGATTGAGCGGGTACATGACTCCATGCAGAGGTTGGGGCATACATAACCGCATACCGTGCCGGGGAAGGGTGAGTAGCGCAGGACCATATCTAGCGCCGCCTCTTCCTTGCCCTCCCTTATTAGCTTGGTGCGCTCATGGGTGGGGATGCCGGTGGGGCAGTTGTAGGCGCATGGCGGAGCGTAGCGATCATTGTCCCAAGAGGGAACGAAGCGGCGATTCTCTCCTGTAACAACGAAGGGGATTATGGTGTGGTCAATGTCCAGATAATCGGCAAAGATGCCGCCCCTGCCAACTCCCGGCTCCCAGCTGTCGCGGCGGAAGGCTTCCATTGAAAGACGGTTGGCGCCTTTTGTAACTCGTTCCTGCGGAGTAAGCGAAACAATCTTCTTCCAATCGCCTTTAGATTTCGTCAGCTCCTCCAGGTAACCGGCGCGGTCAATTGCCTCAAGGTAGGCGGGGAAGTTTGAGGTCAGCCACTCCCAATCCGCATCCGTAAGCTCTGTAATCCTGGCGTCCTTCTCGCTTACGCCCTCTACCGGCCCCCGGAAATAAATCGTACCTCCGACCATCCCAACGCAGGAGCGATAGCCGAGAATATTCTCGGGATTTCTGGGGTCAACACCGCAGACTACGGCAATTCCACCTGCCTTGAACTCGGCGAAGGAGTCACCCACATCTCGAAAGTACCATGATTCAACCGGCGCAAAGCGGGGGTTGAACTTCGTCAGCGTATCGCAGCGCGCGCCGCCGCCGCCCTGCACGTAGAGTTTCCCCTGTGCGCCGGCGTTATGGGCGCCATTGGATACATCTCCCAGGACGGTAATTTCCGCGCCGCAGTTTACCCAACCCACGTCATCGGAGGCGGAGGTGTTTACAAGGATCTTCGTCCCCAGCATACCCATGCCGCCGAGGCGCTGACCGGGATACCCGTTGACCTCAAGAGTTACTCCATCCTCCGTGGGCCAGATGCGCCCGCCGATTCCGTGCTGCCCGTCGGCGTCGATGGTCAGGTGCTTTTCACCGCCCTTAACCGCCGCCTGTATACGCGCGTCCAGCTCCTTGGAGGGAACGCGACCTTTGTCATCTCTACCTGTTATTTCAAACGACCGCATAACGATTCTCCTAGCAGGCGTAGTTTATTTCGAGGCGCTTCGCCACGGCGGCGTCGCTCACGGAGAGGCCATCGGACATACCTATGGGCAGCTCGGTTGAGCGTCCCATCGGAGCGAAAATCTTCTTCAGCTCCTTGTCCGCGGCGACGAATACGTCAACCACTCGCTGCGCGACCTTGTCTGGGTCGAGGCGGCGGAATATTCGCGGATCCTGCGTCGTGATTCCCTTGGGGCACTTGCCCGTATTGCATATATTGCAGCGGTTGTGCTCGTCGCCGAGGCAGCCGGCGGCCGCTTGCATGATATATTTGCCGCAGTCGACGCCTGATGCGCCGAGCATTATGAGCGCCGCGGCGTTGGCCGCGAGGTTGCCGTGTTTGCCGACACCGCCCGCCGCGAAGAGCGGCAGCTCATTTTGCGCGCCGATCTTGACAAGGTTCAGATAACATTCCCTAAGGTTTGAGGCTATCGGGTGCCCCATCTTATCGAGAGAGACGTTATACGCAGCCCCTGTACCGCCATCCTCGCCGTCGATACCGAGGGCCGCCGCAAAGGGGTTGCGGGCAAGGTTATTGAGAACCGCCAAGGCGGTGCGCGTGCCGGAAATTTTGGGATATACGGGAACGCGGAAGTCCCACGCCATGCTCATCGCGGTGACCATTTTGGCGACGGCCTCCTCAATTGAGTATTTGGTCTGGTGCGTCGGGGGAGAGGCGAGGTCCACGAACTCCGGAACACCTCGAATCTTGGCAATGTGCTTAAGAACCTTTGAGGCCATAAGCAATCCGCCGTCGCCGGGCTTCGCGCCCTGCCCGTACTTGATCTCTATGCCCGCCGGGTCGCACTGCATCTCCGGAATCGCATGCACAATCTCATCCCACCCAAAATAGCCGGAGGCGATCTGGAGGATAAAATACTTAAGGAATGGCGACTTCAGAAGCCTTGGGGGCATACCGCCCTCACCGGTACACATGATGACGGGTATGTTCTCCACCTCGTTGAGGTAGGCTATACCCATCGCTAGCCCCTCCCACATGTGGGGAGACAGGGCGCCAACGCTCATGCCGCCGATGCGGATTGGGAATATCTCTCTCACCGGCGGGATGAAGGGCATACCGTCGGGCAATAGCAGGCCGTCTTCAACCTTGATCGGCAACTTCTCCGGAGGTAGGTTCCTGCCAAGGTAGGTCCTTACGCGGAATTCGTGGCGGCCAGCGTCAAGCGCCGGGTCCGTGAGCATGGAAATTCGCGTAAACTTAAGCTGGTCAAGCACCGACGCGTCGGTATCGTTTCTCCTGCCGCCGCGCTTATAGGGCTCGCCGCCCTGATTCATGTGCCATGCGAACTTGTTGCGCGGGTTGAACACCGGCACTATGGCATCGTTTGGGCATACCTGCCGGCAGGTTGCGCAGCCTATACACCGTCTGTTGATGTCCACGACCTGTTTGATGCAGGAGCCAACCCTCCTCACAGTGGTCGGAAGCGGAGTGGCCCCGGTCGACTCAACGACGCGCCGCTCGTAGACTCCGGGCTCAATAGCCTGCACCGGGCAGACCGACGTACACCTGCCACAGCGGGTGCAGGCGGCGTCATTCCACTGGATAACGTAGGGGAGGTCGCTTAGCCCAAGCTGATGGTTGACATCGAGCCGTTCAGCTGATTCCATACCTCTATCTCCTTCGCGCCCGGCCTTACCATCACCAGGTCATATTTCATCGGGAAAACATCGTTACTCGTGTCGCGGCCGGGAACAGCCTCGCTAAGGCCGCAAACCTCGCTCATGAAGCCAACGCGCCCATTTACGCCGCCGACGACGCCGGGGCGAAGCTTCTTTGCGTCCTGCGTCATAAAGACCGTTCCGTCGATATCACAGCCGATGACGCAGTTGGGGCCGTCAATAGTCAGCATCCTCAAAGAGCGTTTCATCAGCTCAAGGATGGCGGCATCGGGGCGTCGCTGCATCTCCTCGCCCTTAAGGGGGGTGATGACATCCTTATAGTAGCTGAGCGGGTAGCCCAGCTTCTTCCGTGTATAGTGGAGGATGTGCGCGAAAACCTCGCTGTCGGAGTTGTACCCCACATAGCCCTCGACGCCGCGTGACCCCAGATATTCGCGTATCGGGATAAATGCCGTGTTCTCGCCGTTGGTCATGGTGAAGTACCCCTGGATGAAGAAGGGGTGACATGCGTAGAGGTTGATGGCGTAGTTTGTGTTCTGGCGGCCCTGCGCGAAGACGGTCTTCGCGGTTACGGGGTTTTTATCCAAGCCGAAGAACTCTCCGACCTCCAAGGGGTCCCCAACCTCTTTAAGGGTCACGACGTCGGGCCAGAAGGAGAAGACGGTAATCGACTTATCCGCCTCGCCAAGGGCGCGCAGCTCAAGGCGCGTACGCGTTAGCAGCGCCGCCTTTTCTTCACTAGTGGCCTCCTCATAGCTCTCCGGATACTCGTAGAGGTTAACGAGGTATTTGTCGCGCTTTTGTATCTTCATGCCGGGGGTCACCTTAAGGCGCGGCTCCCAGCGGTGTTTTACGCGAAACCCCTTATCGACCATATAATCCTGAAGTGTATGATAGCCATCGTGGGTCGTAATGGCCGAGAGTACCGGGTACTCCTTCAGGGATTCAAACTCGCCACCGAGATCGCGCATGATGAGGCCGAGGCCGGAACCGTCGTGCCCCTCCTTCATCGTCTCAAGGGCGAGGATCGGCTCCATTGGGGAGATGTACTCCGCCGAAACCAGCGCACTCAATCGACACATTTAAAACTCCTTGAAGATAAAATTTCCCAATATAGCGGGAAGAAGATATTCAGCAACTACCGTGCCACTGCCGATATAAACCTGCAACATATCGATATGACTGGCTTTTCACCTGGCAGCACTTGACACGGGCGGCAATGTTTTGCCTATTATATATACACAAACAGCTATATGAAATAAGAAATAACTAAGATAAAGACTTGAAATAAAAGGGATTAAATCCTACTGCCTAATATTCATACACACAAGTTGCTTTTGTAGCGTAACCATCAAAAGCAACTTACAAAAACAGCTCTTTTTAACCGGCACTGACGGAAATGAATGTCATTTTTTCAACCGCTCGCATGCCGTGCGGCTCTCCCTCAGGTGCGAATATCATCTGTCCAGCGCTGACTTTATGCTCACCTTCTCCATCAAGATAGAACCCCTCGCCCTCCTGGATCGACCAGAAATGATCGCCTGCGTGGATGTGCGGCTCGATACTCTGCCCACTTTCCAGGCACCAAAGGGTCACACGGCAGTGTTCCCCCTTGGCGAAGAGGTTCTTGGTCGCTTTTTCAGGCGAAAAGGCGGTTAGGTCGCCAACGCTCTTAATCTGCATCATTAACCCTTTCTGGAGTTTTTCTCGACTATACCTGAAACACCGAAACGGGCCTCAAGCTCCGCCTCGACCATCTCAAAGGGTATTTCCTTATGACCCAGGAGGACGAGGGTGTGAAAAAGGAGATCCGCAACCTCTTTGACAAGGTGAACCTCGTCACCCTCCTTGGATGCGAGTATGACTTCTACCGCCTCCTCTCCTACCTTGGAGAGTATCTTGTCCTCCCCCTTGGCGAAGAGCGAGGCAACGTAAGAACTTTCGGCGGAGGCTTCCTTTCGCTCGCGGATAACCCCCTCCACCCTCGCTATGATATCGCTCATCTCACACCTTCCTCACGGGAACACCTCTCGCGGAGAGTTTATCCTTGACCTCGTCCACGGTAGTCTCCCGGAAGTGAAAGATGGAGGCGGCAAGAGCGGCATCGGCCCTACCCTCGGTCAACGCCTCGATAAGGTGCTCCGCGTTGCCTGCTCCACCGGAAGCTATTATAGGAATCTCGACTGCTTCGGCAACGGCGCGGGTGAGCGCTATATCATAGCCATCCTTGGTGCCGTCGGCGTCCATCGAAGTTAAAAGAATCTCGCCGGCGCCAAGGGCCGCCATCTTCTTCACCCACTCTATGGCGTCTATGCCCGTGGGGTTTCTCCCTCCGTGGGTGAAGACCTCCCACCCATCTTCAGGGGTATCGCCGCGCATCTTGGCGTCAACCGCGACTACTATGCATTGACTTCCGAACTTAAGGGCAGCCTCCTCAACGAAAGCCGGGCGGTGTACTGCCGCCGTATTTATGGAGACCTTGTCCGCCCCGGCGAGGAGAAGCCTCCTCACGTCGGCTATCTCCCTCACGCCGCCCCCCACTGTTAGCGGCATGAAGACACGCTCAGCGGTGGCGCTAACCACGTCGATTATTATATCCCGCGCATCGCTCGACGCCGTTATATCTAGGAAGGTCAACTCGTCGGCGCCCTGCCCGTCGTAGAGCTCGGCAGCCTCGACGGGGTCGCCCGCGTCCCTTAAGTTGACGAAGTTTGTGCCCTTCACGACCCGCCCCTCATTTACGTCCAGGCAGGGTATTATCCTCTTGGCGAGCATCAGCCTACAGCTCCTTTTGTCAAGGCGATCGCTTCAGCCAGATCGAGGGTGCCCTCATAGATAGCCCGGCCGGTTATGACCCCTGTGATTCCATCGCCCTCAAACTTCAGGAGCTCCCGCACGCCCTCTATATCGTTGAGCCCGCCTGAGGCTATAACCTCGCCGCGTGCTGCGCGTGCAAAAGCCGCTGTAGCCTCGACGTTGACCCCCGTCTGCATTCCGTCACGGGCAATATCGGTGAAGATGAACCCCGCTGCGCCCCGGTCGGAGAGGTCAGCGGCAAGGTCAACAGCCGGAGTCTTCGAGACGTCCGCCCAGCCGCGCACTGCTACCATTCCATCATTTGCGTCTATTCCCACGAGCACCTTGCCCGGGAATCTGTCGCTTAGCTTACCCACCAACTCCGGTGATTCAAGAGCGGCGGTGCCCAGGATGACGAAGTCAAGGCCCTCCTCCAGAAGGCGGGTTGCGGTAGCTTCATCACGAATACCTCCGCCGAGGTCGAGCTCGATATCGACAGCCCTTCTTATCGCCCTTATCGCCTCCATGTTCTCAGGCTTACCGGAGAAAGCCCCGTCAAGGTCGACGATATGAATGCGCTCCGCCCCCTCTGAAGCCCACCTCTTTGCGGTCTCTCCGGGTGAGCTGGAATATACGGTGTCGTCGTCCATACGACCCTGCTTCAGGCGGACACACTGCCCGCCCTTAAGGTCGATCGCCGGTATAATGAGCATTATATTTCCTTCTCAATGTACGGATGCCGTACCGGACTCAAGTCGTTCATAAAATAAATGGGTATAAACGCTAGCCTATCGCGGCGCTGGCCTTGGCCCAGAACGCCTTCAGTATCTCCAGCCCCACCCGTTGACTTTTTTCAGGGTGAAACTGGCATGCGTAAAGGTTGCCGCGCGCTACGGAAGATGCAAACTCAAGGCCGTAGGTGGTCTTCGTAGCCACCACTTCCGCCTCCTCCGGGACCGGGTAGTAGGAGTGGACGAAGTAGACATAATCGCCATCCTTTACCCCGCCAAGCAGGTCGACATCGCGCACCTTCTTGAGGGAGTTCCACCCCATGTGAGGCACCTTGAGGAGGCTACCGTCGCCGCCCTTCATATCATGGGGGAAGCGCACCACCTTGCCTTTGAACACCCCAAACCCTGGCGTCACGCCATGCTCCTCCGACTCATCGAAGAGCAGCTGAAAGCCTACACATATGCCAAGGAAGGGCACATCCTCAGCTATCTTGTCGCGCACGAGGTCGAAGAGGCCGTAATTTTCAAGCTTCGTCACGCAATCGCGAAAAGCGCCCTGCCCGGGCAGCACTACCGCGCCGGCTTCTTTTATAAGGCCGGGGTCACGCGTGAGCACGGCGGGCGCGCCCACCGACTCAAGCGCCTTTTGCACCGAGCGTAGGTTGCCGGAATCGTAATCTATAATAACTACCGGACGGCTCATATCACCCCTTTTGTGGAGGGCACCCCCTGCCTGCGAGGGTCAGCCTCGACAGCCGCTCTAAGCGCACGGGCGAAAGCTTTGAAGATAGCTTCGACAGTGTGGTGGGCATTTGAGCCACGCTCAACGTCGACATGCACCGTCATCTTGTAGGACCTCACGAAGGCGGCGAAGAACTCCCTGAAGAGCTCGGTGTCCATCTCACCTATCTTGCCGAACTTCAGTTTGTCATCATAAGAGAGGTGCGAGCGCCCGGAGCAATCAAGGACAACTCTTGCCAGCGCCTCATCCATAGGGACCAGCGAGGAGCCGTAACGGTTTATGCCCTCGCGTCCACCCAGCGCATCGTCAAAGGCTGCGCCTAGAGCAATCCCCACATCCTCGACGGTGTGGTGAAAGTCGACATGGGTGTCGCCTTCAGCCTGAACTGCCAAATCGAAGAGACCGTGGTGTGCAAGCTGCGAGACCATGTGGTCGAAAAATCCTATTCCGGTCGAGACCATGCACTCCCCTTTGCCGTCGAGGGCGAGGGCGATCTTTATCTTGGTCTCATTGGTCTCCCGCTCAATGTTAGCTCTTCTCTCCATCATTCCTCCGATTCACCCTTACGGGGTGCCAGCCTCATCTCAACCGCCCTCGCGTGGGCGTCGAGCCCCTCCATCCGCGCAATGTGCGCGACTGGGCCGCCAATCTTCTCCAGCGCCTCGCGGGAAAAAGAGATTAGGCTTGAACGCTTAATGAAGTCCTCCACGCCGAGGGGTGAGTTGAAGCGGGCCGTTCCTGCCGTCGGCAGCACATGGTTTGGCCCCGCGGCGTAATCTCCCAAAGCCTCCGGTGTGTTATGCCCGAGAAAAATCGCTCCGGCGTGGCGTATCATGGTAAGAACCTCGAAGGGGTTCTCCACAGCAAGCTCCAGGTGCTCAGAGGCAAAGTTGTTGGCAAGGTCGCAAACGCTGCCAAGGTCTTCCATCAGGAAGATAGCGCCGCGCTCCTCCCAGCTTTTTCGTGCGATTCCACCTCTGTCGATTTCAAGGAGCTGCGCCTCCACCTCAAGGGCCACCGCCTCGGCGAAAGCGCCATCGGTGGTCGCAAGAACGCAGGTGGCAAGCTCGTCGTGTTCCGCCTGGCTAAGTAGGTCGGCGGCGATGTGGGAGGGGTTCCCGGAGCCGTCACTTACTATGAATATCTCGCTTGGGCCAGCAATCATGTCTATATCCACCCTGCCGTAAACGAGCTGCTTGGCGGTTGCGACATAGATATTACCGGGGCCTACGATCTTATCCACCGGGGCGATGCTCTCTGTGCCAAAGGCTAGCGCGGCTACAGCCTGGGCCCCGCCGACGCGGTAGAGTTCATCCACACCTGCGATATATGCCGCCGCCTGTACATGGTGGTTGACCACGCCGCCTGGAGTTGGGCTGACCATTGCCAGACGGCCTACTCCGGCAACCTTTGCGGGGATGGCGTTCATCAAAACCGTGGACGGATAGCTGGCCTTGCCGCCTGGCACATAGAGGCCCACTGCATCGAGGGGTGTTACCCTTTGACCGAGAATTACCCCCTCAGCCTCCTCCGTGATCCACGAACGGTCAAGCTGCTTTTCGTGAAACACCCTTATCCGCTTGGCGGAAAGCTCCAAAGCCTCTCTGTCAGAGGCAGGGATCATGTTGTAGCTTGCCTTGAGCTCGTCGGCTGAGACCTTGAGTGTTTCTACGGTAAGGTTCACCTTGTCAAAGGTGGCGGTATAACTCAGGAGCGCTTCATCGCCATCTTTTTTGACGGCAGCCATGATCTCGGATACGGCGGGCGCAACCCGGCTGGAGTCCTCAATGCCGCGCGAGACTATACGCTCCGCCTCCTCGGCGAAACCATCCTCTCCATAAAGGAAGATTTTCTTCATCCCCGATCTCCAAGGACTCTTTTAAGATTCTCAACCAACCCGATAACCGCCGCCGAACGCGTCTTCATCGAGGCGCTGTTGACGATGAGCCGCGAGGTGGACTCAAGGATCGTCTCTATTTCGCACATCCCGTTTTGTCTCAGAGTCTCTCCGGTCGAGACCAGATCTACAATAAAGTCCGTGAGACCGGTTAGCGGCGCAAGCTCGATGGAGCCATAAAGTTTTATTATTTCGACCTGCATACCCTTTTTGCGAAAGTGGGCCTCTGCCAGGCGTGGGTATTTTGTCGCAATTCTTATGTGCGCTCCGTCACGCGGAGCTACGTTTGTGGCCCCCACCGGCCCCGCCACCGCTAAACGGCAATAGCCGAGCCCGAGGTCAAGGGGCTCATAGAGGTCCGGGGCTGCTTCAAGCAGAACATCCTTGCCAACTATACCTATATCAGCGGCGCCGTGCTCCACGTATGTTATGACATCCTGAGAGCGCACGACCAGCACCCTGGTATCGTTGAGGTCAAAGACCAGCTTACGGGAGTCTTCAAGTATCTCCCCCAGCTCAACGCCGGCTAAAGCGAAGAGGTCCACAACCTCCCGTAGCATCCTGCCCTTAGGCAGCGCCATAGTCAAGCGCCCCTGGCCCATCAAATCAACCCTTTCCGCCCAATATTCACTGGCTTATACGTCCGACCCTCGCGCCGACGGCGGAGAGCTTTCTCTCCATCTTCTCATAACCACGGTCCAGGTGGTAGACACGCCCGACTAAAGTCTCACCCTTTGCCGCCAGGCCCGCGAGCACAAGTGCCGCGCTGGCGCGAAGGTCCGTCGCCATGACGCTGGCCCCTGAAAGCTCCCTCACGCCTCTCACGATGGCGGAGCCCCTCTCCAACCTTATGTCCGCGCCCATTCGCTGTAGCTCAGGAACGTGCATGTACCTATTCTCAAAAATACGTTCCGAGATGATGCTTGTTCCATCACCCAGCGACATTAGCGCCATGAACTGGGCCTGCATATCCGTAGGGAAGCCGGGGTGCGGCGACGTCACGATATCCACAGAGGTCGGCGGCATTTCGTTTCGCACTCTTATCGAGCCATCTCCCGCGCCCTCTGTATCCACACTAACTCCCGCCTCGCGCAACTTCTCGATAACCGGCTCCATAAGGCTGGGAACACAACCTTTTATAGTCAGGTCACCGGAGGTAATAGCCGCTGCAACCATATAGCTCCCCGCCTCGATACGGTCCCCGACGGGTTTATAGGTATAGGGATGCAGGGCGTCAACTCCATGAATGGTGACTACGGGTGTTCCGACCCCCTCAATCTTCGCGCCCATCCCTATCAAGCACTTGGCGAGGTCAGCGACCTCGGGCTCCTGCGCGGCATTTTCCAAGACGGTGGTGCCATCTGCCAAGGCTGCGGCCATGAGAAGGTTTTCAGTGCCGGTGACCGTAACCATGTCAAAGCTGATGTGAGCGCCCTTGAGTTTTTTCGCGGTCACATCTACGTAACCATGCTCCAGGGTAACCTTGGCCCCCATCTTCTCAAGCCCCTTCAAATGCTGGTCAATGGGGCGCGCTCCAATTGCGCAGCCTCCAGGCAGCGAGACCCGCGCCCGGCCATAGCGCCCGACCAGCGGGCCAAGAACGAGGACCGACGCCCTCATCGTTTTCACCAAGTCGTATGGAGCATCGAAACCGGAGAGCTTGGCTGTATCGAGCGTGAGATTATCATCACCACGCTCAACCGCGACCCCAAGATGAGCCAAGAGCGTGGCGAGAGTTTTCACGTCGGCAAGGCTGGGCACCTTCGTAATAGCGGAAGGCCCCTCGGCAAGTAGCGCCGCCGTCATGAGCGGCAAAACCGCATTTTTGGCAGGGCTTATCTCTACAACCCCCTTGAGCGGGAGCCCGCCTTCAATCTTTATCGCGTCCAGCTTTTCATCTCCATTAACTCTGGCGAGCCCGCAAGATTCGGTCCCTGCCCGAGTAATCCCTTAAGAGCTCAACTTGATCAAACTTATTTGTCTCTTCAAATATCCGCTTCACAGCCCCCCCCTGCCCGGCCCCGAACTCGACCATGATATGACCGCCTTTTTCAAGGTGGGGAGCCGCGCCCTCCGCGAGACGCCGGATAATCTCCAAGCCATCTTCGCCGCCGTCTAGCGCCAGGCGAGGTTCGTGCTCCGAGACCTCTCTCTCCAGCCCCTCAATCTCACCCGACGGTATGTAAGGCGGATTCGATACGATAACATTGAAAACACGCCCCACCACAGGGCCATAGAGGTTTCCTGAAAAAAGCTCGTAGCGTCCACCCAGACCATGCTTTGCAATGTTTCTCGCAGCAACTATTTCCGCTTCCGCTGAGATCTCCACCCCTGCGCCACGCCAACCTCCCCGCTCCTTCATGAGCGCCGTGGAGATCGCGCCTGAGCCTACCCCTACCTCAAGAAATTCGCCCGTCTCCCCCATCACCTCCAGCGCCCGTTCGACAAGCACCTCAGTCTCGGGGCGGGGGATCAACACGCCGGGGCAAACCTCGAACTCCAGCGACCAAAACTCGCGCTTGGCACAGATATAAGCCGTCGGTTCCCCCGACGCCCTGCGGCGCACCAAGACACGGTAGCCCGCCACCTCATCCTGAGTCAAAGGCTTGTCAAAATCGAGGTAGAGCCTAAGGCGATCGACTTCGAGCAGATGGGCGAGCAGGACCTCCGCTTCCAGCCTCGGAGCGTCTACATTTTTTGTCTTAAAATACTCCGCCGTCAGGCGGATCAATTCTACAGGAGTGTACCGGGGTTGCTCAACCATCACCGTGCACCAGAAGCTCTGCCTGTGCATGGGCGATGAGGGGCTCGATGAGGGGGTCAATATTGCCCTCAAGCACCTCGGCGAGTTTGTATATGGTGAGATTTATTCGGTGGTCCGTTATGCGCCCTTGGGGGAAGTTGTAGGTGCGTATCCTCTCGGAGCGGTCACCGCTGCCAACTTGCGACTTTCGCTCCTCGCTGCGCTCTTTGTCGAGCTCGCGCTGCCGCTGCTCGAATAGACGCGCCTGGAGGATCTTCATCGCCTTGGCTTTATTCTTATGCTGGGATTTTTCATCCTGGCAGGAAACTACCAACCCGGAGGGCATGTGCGTTATGCGGATCGCCGATTCGGTCTTGTTGACGTGCTGTCCGCCCGCGCCACTGGCGCGGAAGGTGTCTATGCGGAGGTCTTCAGGGCTGATATCAACATCGACCTCGTCAGCCTCTGGAAGGACCGCGACCGTCACCGCGGAGGTGTGGATGCGTCCACCCGACTCGGTAACAGGCACACGCTGGACGCGATGGGTGCCCGACTCGTATTTTAGCTTTCCAAAGACGTCGGAGCCTTTGACGAGGGCCACAATCTCTTTCAACCCGCCTATCCCTATGGGATTTGAGGATAGCTCCTCCACCTTCCAGCCCTGAAGCTCGGCAAAGCGGGTATACATGCGGAAGAGCTCGGCGGCGAAAAGGGCCGCCTCATCTCCGCCGGTTCCGGCGCGTATCTCAAGGATCGCCGATTTCTTATCAAGCGGATCCGTGGGGACCAAGAGTTTCTTTAGCTCCGCATCCACTTTGGCGAATTCCTCCCTTGCCTCCAAGAGGTCTTCTTTAGCCAGTTCGCCCAATTCAGGGTCGGCGAGAAGGGCATTTGCCTCCTCAATCCGCTCCTCAAGCGCCAGATACCTTTCATGGCACTCGACGATCTCTCTTAATTCGGAGTGTTCACGGGTGAGCCGGGCGTACCCCTCCCTGTCTGCGATGACCTCGGGGTCCGCTATCTGCTGGCTCACTTCATCGTAGCGCGCCTTGATATCGTCAAGGCGGTCCATGAACTCCACGTTTATTTCCTTCCCTATGCGAGATTAATCTCCGCTTTCGCCGATGGGCGAAGCGCTTAGGCGGGGACCGCCTGGCTTAGCTCGGCCCTCACCTCTTTGGCGCGGCCGCAGCTGTACTCGCCTTCCGGGCATGCGCCCTTAACGCAACCTGGGCCGGCGCCTTTGAAGAGGCCGGGGGCAATGGGGGCTATGGCTTTATAAACTTCCAGGGCCATATCCCTTATCTCCCACTGCGCTCGGTGGCATAGCCTCAAGGCGAAAAAGTGGTGAAGCTCCCGCGCGTTCATTGTGACGATTATCTTTGTCTCACACGCGTTGGGGAGAATGTACCTCGCGTCCTCCGGGGCAACTCCGCGCTCCACCAACTCCGAGTAGAAGGCCCAGAGCTCTCTTAGCTTCTCCTCAAAGAGCGATTTGGCCTCGTGGTCCGCCTCAATAGATGGCGGTACAATAGCCGAGACCTTGTCCAGCTTGACGTACCGCTGACTCTGCTGAGAATAGGAGGCGACGCGGTGCCTAACGAGTTGATGCGAACAAGCGCGGCTGATGTTGTCTATACCAAAAGTAAAGACAGCATGCTCAAGGGGCGAGTAGTGACCCATTTCGACAATTTTATCGATTAGGGAGGCTATTTCCGCGCCGGTAAGGGAGTCCGAAAGGGTCTCGACGCTTCTGGGCGAATAGCACAGGCGCGCCGCTACCGCCACGGCCCTCTCCGGGTCGGGGGTGTGGGCGAGGACCTTCACAAGCGCCCTCGGCATTCTCTACTTCTCGCTATCCTCGTCGGAGGCAAGGCCATACTTTTTGCGGAAACGCTCGACGCGACCCTCGGTATCGACCATCTTGGCCTTGCCGGTGTAAAAGGGGTGGCATTCGGAGCAGATTTCCGTCTTGATCTCTTCGAGAGTTGAGCGCGTCTCGAAGTTGTTGCCGCAGCTACAGATGACCTGCGCCTTTTTGTATTCGGGGTGGATACCTTCCTTCATCTTCTTTCTCCTTAGAAAATCGCGCACGGGCGCGTTTATCCGTATTTATGGGAATTCGGGACAATAGCACTTATCAGCGGCCTCGGCAAGTGCCGAGGGGGATTTCTCTCCTGTTGCAGAAGGTTTTTTTTGACAACTTGTAATCTTTGTGCATATATTGCACAAGCCCCTTGATATCAGTGGGCATTCTCAGGCAAAGCCTGGCAAAGTTTTGAATGCATTTTTTATTTTTCAAATCTCATAACAAAATACTTTTCGGGAAAGAGAACACCATGCCTAAAACACAAAAAGTACCTGAAGCGACTATAAAACGCCTCTCAATATACATGAGGGTGCTAAAAGACCTGGAGAAGAAGAACACCGAGGTAATTTCCAGCGCCGACCTTGCTGAGATATGCGGCATCAACGCCGCGCAGATCAGAAAAGACCTCACCTATTTCGGTGAATTCGGAGTCCGCGGCGTCGGGTATTTTGTGAAGGAGCTCCGCTTTGATATAAGAAAAGTGCTGGGGCTCAATGAAAACCGCAACCTCGCGCTCATCGGCGTGGGCAACCTTGGGCGCGCCCTGCTCAGCTATAAGAATTTCGCAGACCACGGGTATGACTTCGTGGCTGCCTTCGATACGGACAAGGATAAAATCGGCAGCGACTTGCCCTGCGGTATTCCCGTTTACGATATGGAAAAGATCGATGCTTTGGTAAAGGACCTCGGCATTGATATAGTAATAATCACAACACCCGCTGAATTCGCGCAAAACGCAGCGGATAAGGCTGTCGCGGCGGGTGTGCGCGGCATTCTCAACTTCGCCCCGACCCAGCTGAACATACCCAGAGAGGTACATCTCAAAAGGGTCGACCTGACGACAGAGTTCGACAATCTGGCATACCATCTACATGCGGGGTAGACTTATCCCGTAAAGGGGATAAGTCTATGTTCGACTGGATTATCGATAACCCCGACAATGTTACCGAAGCGGATATCATCGTCGGGATACCATCACGTAATGAAGCGGACACGATTGCCTTTCCAACGGAGCAGGCATCGCTGGGGCTGACCCGTTACTTCCCTGACAAAAAAGCGGTAATCGTCAATTGCGACAACTTCTCAACCGACGGTACTAAAGAAGCCTTCTTCCAGGCCCCCTGCCAAGTACCGCGGGTATACCTCTCAACCCCTGAAGGAGTGCTTGGCAAGGGAAACAACTTCAGGAACCTTTTCCGCCTTATATGCGATCTGAAATCGGAAGCCGTCGTCGTCGTCGATGCAGACCTCGAGTCGATTACCCCCAGATGGATCAAGAATCTGGGCGAGCCCATCTTCGGCGACTACGGCTATGTAACCCCAATCTATTTACGCCATAAATACGATGGCACTATAACCAACAACATTGCGTACCCAATGAGCCGCGCGCTCTATGGACGGCGGGTGCGCCAGCCTATCGGAGGGGACTTCGGTTTCTCCGGGGAGCTGGCAAAGTTCTATCTGGAGCACGACAGCTGGAGCGATGCGACTGCCCACTTCGGCATTGATATATGGATGACCACCCTGGCTATGTACTTTAGAAAGCCAATTACGCAGGCTTTTTTGGGCAGGCCAAAGATTCACAGGGCAAAAGATCCTGCTTCCAGCTTGGGACCGATGTTCAGGGAGGTTGTCGGCACGCTCTTTAACTTGCAGGCAACCCTCTACGATTTCTGGAAAGACGTACACAGATCCAAGCCCACAGCTATCTTCGGCTTCGGACTCGGAGAGAGCGATGAGCCGCCCCCCGTGTCGGTTAATACCGGTGCGCTTTTTTCCAAACTTCATGACGGCTATAAAAAATATTCCGACCTCTGGCGGGAAGCCATGACGGAGGAGACTTTTTCAAAGCTGGAGGAGGTTCTGGCGGCAGAGGAGAAACGTTTTGAGCTGCCGCCTGTGCTCTGGGCGCACATCCTCTTCGACATGTCAGTGGCCTATCGCGACAGGCTAACCGACACCGATACCTTGATGGAATCGCTCGCCCCCCTCTACTTCGGCCGCACTCTCTCCTTTGTTAAGAGCACGATGGAGATGGGGCTTGGACAAGCCGAGGAATACATTGAGGAGCAGTGCCACTGCTTCGAGAGGGAGAAACCCTACCTGCTGAAACGTTGGGGGTAACACGCAAGTCCATGAAAGGAGGCTACCGTGCCTCGCATATTGATAGTGGATGACGAGGAGCATATCAGGACCCTCTATAAGTTGGAGCTTGAAGACGACGGTTACGAAGTCTTCACGGAAGACTCCGGGAGGGACCTATCCTCCAAGGTTGCGCGCACAGCCCCGGATGTCGTTGTCTTGGACATTAAGATGGTTGACGGCAGCGGGTTGGACGCCTTGCAGGAGCTACGCGATAATTTTTACGACCTTCCGGTGATCTTGTGCTCCGCCTACGGCTCCTTCAAGGAAGACATTAAATCCTACGCCGCGGACTACTACGTGGTAAAATCCTCCGACCTCACCGAACTGAAAAAAAGAATCGGAGAGGCGTTGGAGTCTCACATTCCAAATAGTTAAAGCACCCTATTTAAGTAATGACATTTGGGCGCTTATGCGCCTTTTTTTTTCGCGGATAACCAAATGATAAAATACATTGCGGTCGCGGGCACGATGGGCAGCGGCAAATCAAGCCTCGTGAAATTTTTGTGCAACCGCTATAAGGATATCCGCCCCTTTTATGAACGGAATGAGGAAAACCCCTACCTTGCTGATTTTTACGAGGAGATGAAAAGGTGGGCATTTCACTCGCAAATCTATTTTCTGGCCCTTAAATTCAGAACACACCAACAGCTCGACGCTTGCGGACAGACGGTTATTCAGGACCGGACAATTTATGAGGATGCCGAGGTCTTCGCGATGCACCTACATAAAAAGGGCATCCTTACCGGGCGAGACTACGAGGCGTACCGCAGACTCTACTCCACGATTTTAAACTCCATTAATCCACCCGATCTCCTCATCTATATGAAGACGAACTTACGCACGGTAAAAAAGAGGATAGCGAAGCGTGGCCGTGATTATGAGAGCTCGATAGACACGGAGTACCTCAAAGGTTTAAACGCGCTCTATAAAAGCTGGATAAAAAAGTACCGCGAAGCCGGCATCTCACCCGTGGTCGAGGTGGACGCATCGAGGATGGATTTTCTCCATAACCTGGTAGATCGAATAGAGCTACTTGAGGTCATTGAAAAACACCTCTAGAGGGTAGCTATCCACTTATCAAGCGCCTCAAGCGCGCGTTCGGCGCGGAGCCTCTTCGACTCCTTCTTGTCCTTCATCCTTACTCCGAGCGGCGGGAGGATTCCAAAGTTCATGTTCATCGGTTCATAGCGCTTGCCGGGAGCTGTATAAACATGTCTGACGAGCGCGCCGATGCCGCTCTCCTCCGGTGGAAGATCGGGGGTTTTCCCGCTGAGCCTTAAAGCCAGATTGAGCCCCGCCCAGATCCCCATCGCCGCCGACTCCAGGTATCCCTCCACCCCTGTAATCTGACCTGCGAATTGTATCCAGGGGGCTCGCCTCGCCCGGAGGTAGCCATCGAGGACGCGCGGTCCATCGACGTAGGTATTCCGATGCAGCGAGCCGAGCCTGTAAAAGCTGGCCTCTTGAAGTCCGGGTATCAACCTGAAGACCCTTTTCTGCTCGGGGTAGGTGAGCTTGGTTTGAAAGCCAACCATGTTCCATCGTTGCCCGCCCTCATCCTCCCTCCTTAGCTGGAGTAGCGCATGTGGGCGCTTTCCGGTGCGTGGGTCGATAAAACCCACAGGCTTCATCGGGCCAAAGAGCAGCGTCTTCTCACCCTTTGCCGCCAAGGTCTCTATCGGCTGGCACCCCTGGAATACTCTCTCTTTTTCGAAGTTACGAGTCGGTACAATCTCCGCGCTCGTAAGCGCGGCAAAGAACCGACCGAACTCTTCACGCGTCATCGGGCAATTTAGGTAATCAGGCCCCCCCTTTTCATAACGCGATGCGGCGAAGACCACGCTACGGTCAATCGAATCGCCCTCGATTATCGGGGCCATGGCATCGTAGAAGTAAAGGTCTTCATCACCCGTTACCGACGATATTGCCTCAGCCATGGGCTCCGAGGTCAGCGGACCCGTGGCGGCAATGGTGTACCTGTCATTTGGAAGAGTGGTAGCCTCACCCCTTACAAGCTCTATAAGGGGCGCATCCTCGACCCGCCGGGTAAGGGCCTTTGAGAAATCTTCACGGTTAACTGCGAGAGCCTGCCCGGCGGCTACCCGGTTATTCAATGCGGTTTCAATGACAACTGAGCCAAGCCGCGACATTTCTTCCTGAAGGAGGCCGGACGCCTGCCCAAGCCCCATCGCTTTTAGCGAATTGGAGCATACCAGCTCCCCCAACGCAGGCGAGCTGTGCGCCTCGCTGTACTTCACGGGCTTCATCTCGCGAAGAAGCACCCGTATCCCCCTGTTCGCCAGTTGCAGCGCTGCCTCTACACCAGCAAGGCCTCCGCCGATGACCAGCACCTCGTCAGCCTTGAATTTTTCTTCGCCCAATTTTAATTACTCCAAAACGAAAACGGCCCGCCGTATCATCCGGCAGGCCGCTAGTGTATTGATAATCGGAAGATTACTCTGAACAGTTACCCTCTTCGAGGAGCGCTTCAACAACGAAGGGCACCTCGCTGCCTTCGGCGAAATCGCCAACATGCTCATAACGCAGCTTGCCCTTGCAGTCGATTATGAGCTTGAGGGGGATGGGCCCTTTCAGCTGGTAGAGCTCGGTTGCAACCTGATACTTCGTATCAAGCAGGATCGGATACTCGATTCCGTGCTTGTCTCTAAGGTCCGCGATCTTCTTTCTATCGCCTTTGTCGCCGGGGCTGAGGGTTATAGCGAGAATCTCGAACCCCTTCTCTTTGAGCTCTTTATGTTCTTTGACCAGCTCCGGCAGCTCCTCTTTGCAGATGTCGCACCAGGTAGCCCAGAATTCGAGCATGATTATCTTTTTGCCGATGTAGTCGCTAAGGGTTACAGCTTTTCCGGTCTGGAAATTTTCCAGCGTGAAATCGGGGGCTACATCACCCTCCCCCATCTGGTCGACGACCAAGCGGGTCCCCTCTCCAGCCATTGCCACCGCCGCGAAGGAAAAGCAGAAGAGCACCGTCAACAAGCTTTTAGCCATTTTAGCCATTTAACCTCTCCCCAAACCCCCTATTCAAAAAGAATAAAACCAGAAAGTTACTCTCCCAGGAGTTTAGCGACGACTTCCTCGTAATGGGTCTCGTCACCCGCTTCGTAACCTTCGTGGTGGAACTGAACAAAACCGTTCTTGTCAATGATGACATTTAGTGGCGCACCCATAAGCTCGAAAGAGTCTATCATCACGAACTCCAGGTCGGGCACCAGCGGGAACGTAACGCCTGTCTGTTTAAGGTCATCCCGCTCGTCGAAAGATTTCTTTATGAAGTTACTGTCCACGCCATCGGCATTGACGCCGAGGATGACTAAACCCTTCTCTGCGTATTTTTTGTTGAGCGCCTCAAGCGCGGGCAACTCTCTGACGCATGGCCCACAACGAAGACCCCAGAAATTGACCCATACTACCTTGCCTTTAAGGTCACTCAGCGTGTAAGTGTTGCCGTTTGTGTCCTCAACGCTGAAATCCGGAGAGGGTTTACCCACCCACCCCTCGTCAGCGTAAGCATTTGAAAATAAAACGAGAGAAAGAACAAGCACCGCAATTGAAACAAGACCCTTTTTCATCATCACCCTCGCCAAATAAAAACAAGTAGAAAGAACTCACAACTGGAAGATTTTAACGATTATGCCCCTCAATTGTCAATCAAAAGTGCTTTCAGTAACAAGGTGCACGGGCGCTGTAAGCCGGGTCCTGTACCCCTTTCGGGGCGGCAACCATTCCTCTGGGTCCGGCGTCACCGCCGGCCTCAAGCAGCCTACCCGGGAACTTTGGACGGGCAGTCCTCAAACGTCCCCCTATTTGGCCTTGCTCCGGATGGGGTTTACCAAGCCGGCCCGGTTGCCCGGGCCGCTGGTGAGCTCTTACCTCACCGTTTCACCCTTACCCGCCGGATCTCTCCGGTAGGCGGTCTATTCTCTGTGGCACTTTCCGTCGGGTCGCCCCGCCTGGATGTTATCCAGCATCCTGCCCTGTGGAGCCCGGACTTTCCTCCCCGGGGAAACCCCCGCGGCGGTTGCCCGCGCCCGTGCAAACCATTTTTAAAAGAACGTTTAAAAGCTACCCGCGCGGCGGAATTAGTATCCTGTAGCAATTCGGGCACTGATGAACCTTGTTTGCCCTCAGCACCTCAATGTAACGCTGAGGCGGTATCTTCATGAAACAGGCTGTGCAAGCCTCGTCTTTTGCTTCCGCAACCGCGACCCCGCCGCATCGGGAGCGTATCAAGTCATACTGTGAGACGATTGCCGGAGGCATTTGGTTTAGAATCTCACGCTCACGGGTGCGCCCATTGGAGATGCCCTCCTCGGTCTCGGCGCAGACTTTGTCGTACTTTGCCTTCGCCTCGGCCTCCTCAGCCTCGATACCGGCGACATTTTCCTTGGCTTTTTTAAGCTCGTTAGTGGCGCCTTCGAGCGCCTCCATATCCGCCAGAAGGCCCTCTTCAGCTTGATTGATGGCCTGCTTGACCGAGCTTGTCTCGGCTATAACCGCCTGATACTCACGACTCGTCTTAACCTCTCCAACGCGCCCCTTTATCCGCTGGTGGCGCTCCTTCTCCTCGCGGAGTTGAAGCTCCTTTTTCCTCCGCTCGATGTCAATTGCATGGTGCTTTTCTTCGCGGTCTTCAAGGACGCTACGCGCGGCCTCAAGGCGCTCCGTAATGGCATCCAGCTCTTTTAACGCCTCTCTTCGGAGCATCTCCATCTTGTCGATCTCGTCAGAGATCCCCTGTAGATCGCCAAGCTGTTCAAGTACCTGTTTCAATGGTGCCTCCATTTACTCTCCGGCTGAATACCGGAGCCATTCAAATATATACGGTCTTATATAAACTCAAAGGGGTCTTGTTCAAAAAATACGTCAACCTCCAAGTCCGCTCCAATTTTAGCGCTCTCGGCGGCCAGAAACTTAGCCAGCGGCTCAAGGACTGACGCCTCCGTGGAGTGGTGCCCGGCGTCTATAAGGGCAAAGCCCTCCTCGACAGCATCGAGCGCGGTGTGATATTTAAGGTCCCCCGTTACCAGAGCGTCCGCCCCAGACCTTAGGGCTTCTCTCCAAAGGTCTCCACCCGACCCCCCGCAGACGGCAACTCTCTTAATGGTCTTGGCGCCATCTCCAACGTATCTTACCCCCGGCGCTTTGATTCGCCTTTTGACATCCGCCGCCAAACTTGCAAGCGATGCCGCCTCCTTAAGGCTGCCGACCCTCCCCATGGCCCCTCGCTCATCTCTGTTCAAGAGCTCATATACATCCACAGCCGGGCGCTCATAGGGATGAGCGCTGATAAGCGCTCTCATTGCGCCGTCAAGACGGGAGAGGGTAACCACCGCTTCAAGGCGAACTTCCTTCACGGAAGCTTCTCTCCCCACCTCGCCAATAAAAGCATCGGAGCCCTCAAGCGGAGTGAAATATCCATCTCCAAAAACAGCGAAGGAGCATCCCTTGTAAGGGCCGATGCTGCCAGCTCCGGCCTCCTTTAAAGCGACACGCACCACCTCAAAATGGTCACTGGGAATAGTAACGACTATTTTTTTTAGGGGCTCACCCGGGCCAAGCGGCTCAACATCGACAAGGCCAAGCTGCGCGGCGAGGCAGTCGTTTACTCCCCCGTCGGCTTTATCCAGATTTGTGTGGGCGCATATGTGGCCAACACCGCCTCTAACCAGGGTGCCGATTATCTTTGCAGTTGTTTTGGAAAAGTCTAGAGCTTGGATTGGTGCGAGGAGGAGTGGATGGTGTGTAAGGAGGAGGTCGGCTTTTCGTTTAACCGCTTCCTCCGCCGCCCTTAATGTGGGACTAAGAGCAATCAGGAGCTTTGAAACGGGCGACCTCCTTTCTCCAATCTGGAGACCGCACCGGTCCCACTCCTCCGCCAGGGATGGCGGCGCGAGGCGCTCGACCAAATCGAGGATATCGCCAGTGGTTGCTCCTGCCAACGCTCCT
>PKTU01000092.1 GCA_002869005.1 Deltaproteobacteria bacterium | reverse complement strand
CGCCGGTTCATTCCGCGCCGACGACAATCAGCTCTGGCAGATCTTGCTCTCCAAGCCCAGAAATGGCGGCAAGCATAAAAACATACGATAGATGAGGTTTAGCTTGCCAATGGAGTGATGTCTTTTTAATTGCTCAAAGTTTAAAATTTTTTCCGGTTTAAATTGTTAATTATTTATAATTATAACTTCTCTTCCGCACATTTTTCCCAATAACTCAATTTTTCCATCATCAAAATATTTGTATTGTATATATATATTTAAATGCTAACATGACCAAAATTTCATTTACAATTAGCTAACGGAGACTTCATGAAAGTAGACAGTTTGGCGATTTTGGCAGCCTTCATCTTGTCGCTTATCTCAATTTCGATCTCCCTCAAGGTGAAACAATCCCAGAATGGGATTTCCCCTGTAAGAAAGATCCTCTCGTTCCTCTCACTGGCACTGATCATCGTAGCAATCTCTTCGGGACTTGTTTCTGCTTATAGGTAATATCTCTTAACAACCTAGTGTAAGCATATATTTTTTATAAATACGTGGGGGAGTTATGTCTTTGAAGCTGCTTAAAAAGGAGAGGAACTATCTGGCCTTCTCCACCGTTTCAATCCTTGTTGGCATCTCTTATTTCGCGCCTTCAATAAACATAAGTGAATGGGTTTATGTATTAACTTCCCTTCCAGTGCTCTATATATCTGTTTTAATTGCCAGAGCTGCCTTGGCGAATACTCAAAAAATTCTCATTTCTTCAATAGATGCGGGAATAATCGAGGCAAAAAAGAGGAATATAGTCAGCGCCTCTCAAGCTATCGGCCTAACTATATTTACCATAGTAAATTATTATTTGTTCTCTTTTATAATACCATCATTCATATCTTTCCTAACAAAAATGTCTGTCTCTGTTAACAGCAGAGCAGTAATGCTTTTGTTGATGTATTCGATATTCATGTGGATTAGAAGAGATCTGCGAAAGGCTAAATCTGCTCCAAGCTATCTAAAATTGGGCGATTACAGGAGATCCCACATCTTTGCAGCGACCTGCATTGGGTTTCCTTTTTTGTATGGCATATTCTTTACAAATAAAAGACTACCATCAAGTGATATAATAGATTTTTATGTATTAAGTTTTTCTTTTTACATTCTTGCNGCCTGGGCGGTATTGTATCAGTATAGGGCAAAAAAGAATCTATTCCTGTTAAAGCCTAAAATATACTGGGTACAATCATTAGCGTACCCATTATTTCCACTTATATTTTACTATTTTTACTACAGAAATTTCGATCTTGTAGTCGTTTCATATTTTTTAACCAGCCTTATTTTTGTGACGCCTTTCCTTTATGTGCTTAACCACAGAAAAAGCTTGCTAAGCAGCATTATCAGGGGCTTTGCGAACGAAAAAGTATATCTTCTGGTGTTATTGCTTTCTCTTTTTATCTCCAGGCACTACTTTAACGACTTTGAAATACCTTATGTAAAATCTGTAGTCTTATTTTTCAGCGCCAATATCGCTGAAACGTCAAAAATATATTCAGAGATATTGATACTCCTTCTAGGACAAATAATATTTATCTATCAAAATCAGAAGACAAAAGATAGAAGCAACGAAGACATTAAAACCATCCTTTATTATCTGATCTCTCCATTGCTTGTAGCAACAAGCGCTCTTCTAATCCTTTTTATTTTGCATAACATGCAAAACTACCTACCGCCTAACAACCCTTTTATTCATAGTTTAATTCTTGAATATATACTTGGTCTTGTAAAAATATATACAATTATTGCAACTATATTTATGGCTATTGCCAGCATAAAAAAGGAAATATTAATTAATATGATAGAAAATATTCGGAATAAGTAAGTAGCTTTTCAAGAGCTCAATAAGCCAACATGACCGAATATTCGCAGGATGTTCTACGCTCTCCAAGAGCGCAGCAGAGGATATATTTTTGAATTTCTTTCCAGCAGGATAGAGGGGAGCCGTTGCAAATTCTTTAAAGCGTTAAGTTAAAGTCGTCCTCTAGTTGTGCAAATTTTATTTCCGACGCATTTTTTTGAGCCTGTGCAGCTCTTTTAATTTTTTACGTTGCCACCATTCTTTGAGCTGTATTTCGCCAATGGGGCGGTCATCTTTGTCGATTTTGAAGCTCTGCCTGAATTCTCTCACGGTTTCAGGATTTATTTTGAAAGCGATGAGCATGGTGATAAACATCGCGATAAACGCGCCCAGCCCGGCTAGAGCCATATCTTTTTGGGCGTCCCAGATGTCGCCCTGCGCACCCAGGTAGGCTATACCCGCTTCCGAGTTGACCATCTCCACCACCCCCCATTCGAAAAGTTCAAAGATCGCCGAAAACGCCAATGTCAACTCCACAGGCAGGTAGTACGCCCAAAACCCCTTGGCGTGGCTGACGCGTATGTAAACCTCCATAACGGGGTACGCCAGCAGGAAACCGAAGGAGAAGTGCACCAACCGATCGTAGTAATTTCGGCTTCCGCTTAGCATCTCCTGTAGGTCAAAGCCAAAGGGAACTTCTGCATAGGTGTAGTGGGAGCCGATTACGTGAAGGCACATGAAGATGGTTATAAGTGTGTAGGATATATTGGAGAGGCGGAAGTAAAAGCCCAGCCCGATGATTACCGGCACAAAGATAAAGACGAGGTAGTTTTCAAGCAGCCAATCGTGAGGGTAAATAGGCTCTATGGCCGACCACGTCCAGACTACTGCAAAAATTAGCGCCAGTGTGACCAGATACCAGTTGATCCGCCTTCCAGCCATAGGTCCCTCCTCAATACTATAACGCCACTATCTCACTTGGTCTTATCACTTTTTAAAGAGGCTGTCATAGAGCTGCGGAGAGTAGCCGATGTGCACCTCTTCTCCGTTGAGGAGCAACGTCGGCACCCCGCCTCTGGGGTTAATCGTCTTCATGCGGTTGTATGCGCTGCGGTCGGTCTGGACGTTCAATTTGGTGTAGGCGATACCGAGGCTGTCCAGATGCGCAAGCGCCCTCTTACAATAAGGGCAGGAGTTGGTGACGAATATCTCGACCTCACCCGAGCCTTCTTTTTGGGCTGGCGCCCCAAGGAATTTCACACCTTCGGTTACCGACTCCGTCTTGGCCCATAAATCGCGTTTCACCTTGAAGTCATCGG
>PKTU01000047.1 GCA_002869005.1 Deltaproteobacteria bacterium | reverse complement strand
TAACCCATGTGCGTCAAAAAGCTCTGAAGCTAGTTGGGTTGAATCCAAGTCTTGAATTTCCCGAGAAGTGCTCATAATTCCTAGTTATCAGACATTGTGTTTAATGAAAGATTATCCACAATTTATTAATTATTTTAGACTTTTAGGAAAATTATCATTTCCCGCTACTTTTAGTCAATTTTTATGAGCTATTCCCCTGAGTGGGGTTCGGATAGGGCAGTGCGGATGTTGGCGGGGGAACCTTCGAGGCCGGAGCGGTCAAGTTGGAGGATTACAATCGCGGCGATGGTTATCGCGCCCCCTAGGAGCTGAGCCGGGCTCATGTTTTCGCCTAGGAGCAGCCAGGCAAAGACTCCGGCGAAGAGCGGTTCAGTGGTGCCGATTATGGAGGCACGCGAGGCGCGTATGTTGTTTATACCGGCGATGAAGAGGGTGAATGGAACGGCTGTCCCCATTATTCCGATGTAAATGAATAGCATCCATTGCTCAGCGTTGTAGACGCCGGGGGTAAGCGCTCCGTCAAACCTTGCCAGGTTAAGAAAAACCGCGCTGCCGAAAAAAGCGTAGAAGCTCGTCGTCCAAGGTGTGTATTTCGCCATCATCCGTTCGGAGACAAGTGAATACCCCGCGAAGCAAAATGCGCTCAGGAGCCCTGCCGACACTCCCAAGGAGTCAATCCCCGAGAGCGTTAGCCCACCGCCTCCAACAACGAACCAGCAGCCGGCGAGGGCAAGTACGATTGCCGACGTTTTTCTCAAAGTAAGCTTGTCGCTCAGCCAGATGAGACCGACCACTGCGACGATGGCAGGGGCTAGATACTGTATGAGGATTGCGGCGGCTACCTGTATACGTGAGATAGCCATAAAGTAGCTCCACTGGGTAAGCCCAAGAACGACGCCAAGCAGCGCTGTTAGCGGCACATCGTTTTTTCGGACAGTTACGAGTGAAGGAGCCCTGGCGAGCAGAAAAACGCCCATGAGAAGTGTGGAGATAATGGCGCGCGCCTGTACTAAAGCGAGCGGTGTAACTCCTGAAGCGAAGAGGTACTTTCCACCGACACCTGATGTCGCCCAAAGCAGCGCCGCTAAAAGAACAAAGAGCGTTCCCTTTAATTTGCCATCGTAAACCGCCATGACCCGCCTTTCCGTTTTCGGGGGATACCTCTATAGCTCCCCTATTTCATAATGGCAATACAAATCCCCCGAACGCCTGAACTTTCCCAAGGTTTATGCTAACATAAGCACTTGAAGGTATCTTTGATGTCATGGAGCACAACAGGCAAGGAGGGGTTTGAATGAAATTTTCAAGGTTCATTATGGCGGCCGCGTCACTTTTAGCAATGACGGCAACTGCCGCTATATCGGATGACGTTGTGGTTGCATCCAAGATAGACACCGAGGGCGCGCTACTGGGCAATATGATAATAGTAGCGCTGGAGGACGCTGGGATCTCCGTTGAAGACAAGACTGAGCTAGGGCCGACCCCAATGGTCCGCAAGGCCATCTCCTCAGGCGCAATAGACATATACCCCGACTACACGGGCAACGGGGCCTTCTTCTTTTCCTTGGCCGACGACCCCCTCTGGAAAGACGCCATAAAGGGCTACGAAAAGGTAAAAGCTCTCGACCTTGAGAAAAACGATGTAGTGTGGCTAAAGCCCGCCCCCGCGGATAACACCTGGGCTATAGCCGCCAGAGGTGACGTTGCTAAAGAAAACAATATCGTGACCCTTGAAGACTTCGCCCGTTACGTTAATGACGGCGGAACCGTTAAGGTCGCGGGGTCTGAAGAGTTCGTAAACAGCCCTGCCGCTCTCCCCTCCTTTCAGAAAGCCTATGGCTTCATGCTGACAAAGGAACAACTTCTTACCCTCTCAGGCGGCAACACGGCGCAGACGGAGAAAGCGGCCGCGCAGGGCACCAACGGGGTCAACTTTGCGATGGCTTACGGGACGGATGGGCAGCTCGCCGCTTTGGGGCTTGTTGTTTTGGAGGATACAAAGGGCGTACAGCC
>PKTU01000028.1 GCA_002869005.1 Deltaproteobacteria bacterium | reverse complement strand
CGGGAGCTCTGGTTTTTATTATCGGCTGGATACTGGGTCTTTCAGGCGCAAAAAAACGTAAAAAGAGTCAGCTTTTTTAGCATAGGTCAACAATGAAAAAGGCCGACCTTAGAGGGTCGGCCTTTTTTTTTATAAATCTCCGGTCATATTAATCGCCGTCATGCGCGAAGGATATTTCATATTTCTCCAAAAGAGAGCCGGGCTCCTTGATATCAGCGACAAACCGCTCCACCGGCACAGGGTTTGAGATATTGAACTTGACGGTAAGGTTGTCCGTCGACTCAAAAAAAGCATCAAGCGCCGATAATGACTCCGCTTCCTCACCGCTTCGCGCGGCTATCATACCCTCAAGCGCCGCTTTGCCATCCGCCAGCATTTCACTTCGCTTTTGCCCCCTGCTTCTTGCTATCTGCCTGAGGAGCCTCTTTAAAAAGCTGCTGCCGTCGGCGGTAAACTCAAGCTCGGCAACGGAAGCATTTTCAACCCCCTTTACGAAGGGCAATGCGGCGGTAAAACCCTTTAACGCCACGGTACCTGAGAAATCAGCGAACCCATCGCCAGTTATAGTAAAATCCCTGACAACAAAAGTCCCTTCGCCACCGGAGGTGTCGTAAAAGCCTGTAAAATTGAGCTTGGCGTAGGGCAAATCCTCAAGCCCTAAATTCTCACCCCAATCTCCGAGGGCGGCTTCCCGAACCCGTATCTCTTCACCGGTAACGAGAAAACCATTGCCATCCTCAGTCTCATCGAAGATCAATGATTTTGCGCCGAAAAGCTTGCGCGACCCCAGCTTGACCTCGATATCACGGACCATCATCGGGAATTTGCTGAACGTGCTGACCCGCATCTCCTTATATGTCGTCGTAGGCTTTTTACCGTAAAAATCCTCTATTGAGGCGTCAACGGAGGCAATGGAATCTGTAAGTACGGTCTTGGCGGCGCTTTTGACGCTAAAGCTGTAGCCAAGAAATACGACGACGATGGCGAGGGTTGCGACGGGGAGCCACATCTCCTTGAAGGCCCTAGTCTTTATCTGATGCAGCCAGACGCCGCTCAAAAAGTATGCGTAAAAGTAGGTTCCCAGAATTATTACGAAAAAGACCTTGGCTATATCTCCCGGCGTACCATCAAGGCTAAAGGCGGGAACATATCCGAAGAGGAAGGGTGCAAGATAGAGGAATTTTGCGAACTTGAAGGAGGTAAACGCAGTCTTCCACATGTTCGCCTGAGCAATCGTAGCGCCTGCAAAAGCGGCGATGCATACAGGGGGGGTTATATTGGAGTCCTGGCTAAGCCAGTAAACGATCATGTGCGCCGCTATCTCGTTTACCCCAAGATGGGTCAGCGCAGGTACCGCCACTACGGCTGTTATGAGATACGCGGCGGTAACCGGCACGCCCATGCCGAGAACCAGGGAGGCGAGCGCTATAAGGAGAATCGTCAGGAAGAGAGAGCCGTGGGCCAGCTCAATGACGATATCCGCGAAGGTAAGGACGACGCCGCTATAAGTGAGGACGCCTATGATGATGCCTATAACGCCGACCGTCGCGCCTATCTTAAGGCTGTTTTCCGTACCCTCGCGCGCAGCCTCAAGGAGCTCGCGCGCCCCCATTCGAGTCTCCTTGCGGAACCAGCTTACGACGATGCAGGTCGCGATGCCTATAACAGCGGAATACGCGGGAGAGTAGTTGAAGAGCATAAGTATCGTGATCGATAGAAGCGGGAGTATGTAAAACCACTCCTGCTTTATTATCTGTAGCGCCGATACCTCCTGCTTTTCGCCAACAACGTCATGAATCTTCGCCTCGTAATGAACCATTACGAAAACGCTGAAGAAGTACATGAGCGCGGGAAAGAGCGAGACCAACATGATCCAGGAGTATGGCATGCCGGTCATCTCGGCCATGATGAAGCCGCCTGCCCCCATAATCGGGGGCATGAACATGCCGCCTATTGAAGCTGCCGGCTCGATTGCCCCAGCTACATGCGGCCTGAACCCTGCGCGCTTCATCATGGGGATGGTAAAGGTGCCGGTTGAGACGGTGTTGGCTATCGCGGAGCCTGATATTGATCCGAAGAGCCCGCTGGCGATGACGGCGACCTTAGCCGGGCCGCCGACCTTGTGCCCGACAGCGGCAAGGGGAAAATCTATGAAGAACTTCTGCGCGCCACATTTTTCAAGGAAGGCGCCGAAGATTACAAACAAGAGGATGTAGGTTGCAAGAACATTCGCCATGATGCCGAAGACGCCGTCGCTCCGGTAAAAGATGGAGACGCAGAGGCTTGGGAAGGTATCACCTGCATGTGAAATAAGCTCCGGCATATACTCGCCGTATACGCCGTAGAGAAGCAGCAGGACGCCTATAAAGACGAATATGTTGCCGACGACACGCCTAGCCAGCTCTATCCCGAGGAGGACGCCCACCACGGCCATCGCCATGTCAATGTCGGTCTCGGCGCCCATCCGGTAGTTGATAGCCTCGAAATTGGCTATCCAGTAAGTAATCGTGACTACGCTTAGCAATATCAGCAGGTAGTCTATAACCCGCCCGAACTTTAGCTTCGTACGGTACGTGAGGAAGACTAAAATGTAGGTGACCAGGATGTAGATGCCCCGATGGTACTGGGTCGCGGCAGGCTCGAAGACGGCGGAATAGGAGTAAAATCCCACCAAAAGCAGCGAGCAGAGGTCGAAGATGATTTGTTCAAATTTATTCAGGTTTTCGTACACTTCTATCCATCCTGGAAAGGGAAGAGGCGGACGGCGCAAAGAGGGCCGCCCGCCTCTTGTTTTTNTTCAGGACGCCCTGTTCTTTCCAGAACTTAATGGCGCCGGGATGCATCGGCGTTACGATACCGTTCACGCCCTTCTCGATTGACATCTCTTTAAAGGTCTTCTTCTGCTCGCGCATGTGGGCGAGACCTTCTTCGGTAAAGACCTTGGAGAGCATGTCGTAGACCACGTCGTCCGGTACGTTGGCGTTAGCCACCCAGAGCGTCGAGTCCTGGAAGGAGGGGGTATCGTCCTCAACGCCCCTGTAGGTGTCGCCGGGGATGGTGAGCTTTGCGAAGTAGGGGTACTTCTCGTAGAAACCGCCGGCCTTGGCGTCGGCATCGAGGTCTATGAGGGCGATATCATTTGTCTGAGCCGCCATTATCACCGCGCCGCTCGGGAAAGCGGTGAAGAGCCAGAAGGCGTCGAGCTGGTTATTGCCGAAGGCCTGCGCAGCGTCATTGTAGCCCATCGCGTTGCGCTCAACCTTGTCCCAGATCCCCATATGGGTAAAAAAGAGCTCGCAGTTGGCGTATGCGCCGGAGCCGGCGTTGCCGACGCCGACCTTTTTGCCTACAAGGTCCTTGACGGATTTGATGCCGGAGTCGGCTTTGACGACCAGCTGGGCCGGCGCGCCGTATAGGTACGCAACGGCAAGGACGTTCTCATATTTCTTGTCGTCATTCTTGAGCATTCCGTTGCGGCCCAGATAGACGTGGCCGGAGTAAACAGTGCCGAAGTCCACCTTGCCGGAGTCTACGGTGCGGAGGTTCTCCACTGAGCCGCCCGACGACTGTGCTTTTACCGAGTAATCACCGTTTTTGATGGGCCCGTAAACCTGAATTGCGTTGGCAACCACCTGAAAGGTGCCGCCAGCCGGGCCGCCGCCGAAGACGTACTTGTCTTTGGCGAGTGAGGTGGAGGGAATGAGCGCAAGTGCCGCTATGGCGGCAATTACCATGTTGAGTTTCTTCATTTCGCTTCTCCTGTCATTGAGGTTGACCCGCTTAAAAAAATAAATATGCGATCAGCTTATCCAATGAGTATATAAGCGAAAAAGAAAGTTACAAATCGGGAGGATTCTGATTTTTGGGTCAGAGTTTTTCTTACAAAACAACTTTGGCATTTAAAGGTCAACTAGGCCCTGCTTTATCGCAAAACGCGATAGCTCCGCGTTGTTTCTAAGCCCCAGCTTTTTTAGGATTCTTTGCCGGTAGGTATCCACAGTCTTTATGCTTATGGAGAGCGCCTCGGCTATTTCCCGGTTCACCTGCCCCATCGCAAGCCTGCGCAATACCTGGATCTCACGGTTCGACAGCTCCTCAAGCGGAGAATCCAGCTTGCCGCCACCCGCCGCGTTAACAGCAAGAGCCTCGGCGGCAAAGGAGGTCAAAAAGAGTCCACCCCCATACACCTTGCCGATAGCCTCAACAAGCTGCTCCGGCGCTGACCGTTTTGTGATGTACCCCTTCGCCCCCGAGGAGATTGCTCTTACTACATACTGCGGCTCTTCATGCATTGTGAGGACTATAACCGGAAGAGCCGGGAACTCGGAGGAGATAGCCGCGAGGAGCTCAAAGCCGTCCATAGCGGGCATGGATATATCTATAACAGCTACGTCAGGGGCGACCTTCCGGATAAGGTCAAGGGCCTCTTTGCCGTCCTCGGCCTCAGCCACGACCTCTATGTTGCCGGATTCGTCCACAAGGCGGCATAGCCCCGCCCTCACAAGGCTGTGGTCCTCCGCGAGCAAAACCTTAATCAATTTTCAGGCTCCCTTATGTGCGCATCTATCGGCAATGTAAACTTTACCCTGGTTCCGCCATAGGAGACGGAGGTTATCTCGACACTACCCCCAATTAGCTCCGCCCTCTCCCTTATCCCTGAAAGGCCATGGCTTTCGAAGGGTTTCCCGGGCTCCACATCGAACCCCTCACCGTCGTCATATACCGTGAGTATAAGGTTTCCCGCTTCGCGCTTCAACGCCACCTCGGCGCGCGCCGCGCCTGAATGGCGCGCCACATTGGTAAGAGCCTCCTGAGCGATGCGGTAAATTGCCGTCTCCGCTACAGTCCCGAGGCGGGGCAGCTCTGAGTGGCGGAAAGTGCAAGGTATGCCGGTCCGCCGCTCGACCTCATCGCTCAACCATTCTAGGGCGGCGATAAGGCCCAAATCGTCAAGGACTCCCGGCCGGAGGTTCATCACCATTCCTCGAACCTCGTCAATGGTCCTGTCTATATTTTCAGACATTTTATGAGCGTGGTCGGCGGCGCGTTCATCTCCATCCTTTAGCCGCTCGGCCAGCCACACTGCGTCCATCTTGAGCGCCGTGAGCACTTGACCGAGCTCGTCGTGGAGTTCACGCGCCACCGCCGCCCGCTCCCGCTCCTGCCCCTCCAGCACCCTTGAAGAGAGCCTTCGCAGCTCCTCCTGCGCCTCTTTTAGGGCGGTAACATCCGTTGAAATCGAACCTACGCCCGTGACCACGCCATCTTCATCGAAGAGGGGAAATTTGACTGTGAGGTAGACCCTCACCGCTCCCTCCCACTCCATTCGCTCCTCTACGCTGAAGGGCTCTCTGGCTTCCAGTACACGCCTGTCGTGTCCGCTAAGCAGCGTTGCTACATCGGGCGGGAAAATCTCTTCGTCGCTATGCCCGCGCACCTTATCCGAGCCGATTTTAAACATCTCCGAGAATCGCGAATTTACGAGTAGGTAACGGCCCTCTCTGTCCTTTAGTGAGACCACCGCTGGGGTATATTTCAAAATGTTCGTTATCTCAAGGGTGCGCTCACGCACCTGCCGCTCCAGGTCGCGGGAGTAATTTTCCAGCATCTTTCGCGCCTGCTGAAGGCCGCGCTCCGCGCGTTTTCGTTCAGTCACATCCACCAGAACGGCAATAGAGCGGAATATCTTCCCCTCATCATCGCGCTCGGTGATTGCCGAGAGGAGCACGTCTATCGGCTCTCCATTCTTCTTTATGAATGTATATTCTATCTCTTTGGCGAAGCCATCCCTGAGGAAGTTGGGTAGTACGACATTTATCGCGTGCTCCCTCGACTCGTCGCTCATAAAATCCGTGAGATTCCGACCGACAACCTCCTCGCGGCTATACCCCAGAAGTTCGCTCCAGTAATCGCTGACTCGCACTAACCTGCCGCTGGGGTCGATGGAGTGGAGCATTGCGGGGGTCTGGTTGTAGAGGGTGCGAAAACGCTCTTCATTGTGCCTCAAGGCAGCTTCGGCGTTTCTGCGCTGCAACACCTCCATTGAAGCCCGGCGATAGAGGATGCCGACCGAGACGCAGATTAGCAGGATGAGAGGGAGCACCAGCGGGCGGTTCTCCGAATAGAGGGGCTTTAAATAGTTGAGGTAATCGTAATCCGACTCGACAAGCACCTGTATGCTCCAACCGGGAAAACGCTCAACCCCCCTCCGATAGACGAGGTACTTCTTGCCAAGCCGGTCATAGGCTGTGTTGGGCTCGGGGTATGATAAGCCGGACCACTCCCAAGGGCCTTCACCAAACTGCCGCGTCTCGGAAAGCTCCCTTTGGACCTCGGGGGTAATCTTACCCTCGGAGGTGAAGATATACTGTGGCGACGATGAGGCGAAGATGATTCCACTTGGAGCGGTGAGAAAAATCAGCTCCCCGGTTCCTGTCGACAGGAGCTCTTCAAGCTTCTCCATCCTGTCCTTTATGACGACGACGCCGACAGGCTCCAGGCGCTTGTCGCTATGGACCGGGTAGCTAAAGTATACCCCTCGCTTTAAAGAGGTCGTACCTAGGGCCAGGTAAGTGCGCGGAACGGAGCGCATCGCATATTGAAAATAGGGCCTGAATTTGAAGTTCTGCCCAACAAAAGAGTCTGCGTCAAAGCGGTTGGAGGAAGCGACGGTGTCGCCGTTGGAATCCATAAGGTAACAGACGTCGACGCCAAGCGCTGAGTTGAAATGGTCAAGCACCCTGTTTGCAGCCTTCAGCTTGCCATCACTTTTAAATATGAGGGCATCCTCAAGCTGCTCCATTCCGGCGAGGGCGCTAACCGGCTTTAGCTGCTCCGATAAAAATGCGGAGAGCCTTATGCGCATCGCCTCCGCCTTCGACTCTCCCTCCTCCCTCGCCTTTGCAAGGAAGTTCGCCTGTAGCGACGTGTAATGAATATACACTCCTATAAGCGAGGAGATGAAGGCTAGGAGCGCAAGGAGAAATAGTGTCGTTTTTAATCTCATGTGATTAATCTTTTACAAGGCGCTACGCTCTGGCATATTTACCTTTAGAAATTAAACACCGGCTCCAATTGGAGGACACCCAATGTCGCCAAGCTTTAAGAATATCCTATATTGCACGATGATAGGACCAAACTCACCCTATATCTTCAAACACGCCCTAGCCCTGGCCGAACTTTCGGGGGGTAAGATACATATAATTCACGTAATGGAGGCGCTGTCACAGAGGCAGGAGGAGCTTGTGGAGCACTTCGTCTCCCGCTCACTGATTGAAGAGCTGCATAAAAATGATGTTGAGGAGGCCAAAGAGCGCCTAAAGAAGCGGCTCATCGCCCTCTGCCCCCCGAAGAACGGCGATGGCATCTCCGATATGATAGCTTCAATATCAATCGTCGCAGGCAAACCCACTGAGCAGATACTTAAAAAATCCGATGAGGTGAACGCTGACGTAATAGTTATGGGGGCGACCTCCACTCACTCCTTATTTGAGAAAGTTGTTGGCTATACCGCGCAAAACATAGTGTCCAACTCCAAAGTGCCGGTCCTAACGGTGCAGGTACCGGAGGGCTTCCAGCTTAAGGGGGTATCCGACATATGAGCGCCGGCGAAAAAGAGAGGGCCGAGGAGGCTGTCAGGGCCCTTAAGGGTGAAAAGCGCCCCGAAGGCTACCGCGAAAGGTCATTGAGGATTCACGGCAACGTTTGCGCCAGATGCATGAGGGAGTTCACCGGCAAAAATCTCAAACTCCTTACAGTACACCACAAAGACGGAGACCATGACAACAACCCCCCGGACGGCTCCAACTGGGAGAACCTATGCATATATTGCCATGAGGAGGAGCACTCAAGGGAGTTGCTTGGAGATTATGAGGGGGGCTCTTCAAAGGCGCGCGAAGAGGAGAGGAAGGTTGTTCACTCCTCCGGTAATGATGAAAGTGATGCTATGGGAGCTTTTGGTTCGCTCCTAAAGGCGGCAATGAAAAAATAAGGTCACTCCGTGGGTATTCGCACGATCAGCCTGAGGCCGTTGTCGCTGGAGCGCGATATTGGGTCCGAGCCCTCCCTGGCTGTGGTCATCAACGATCCGTAACCGGTTGTCCACGCGCCGCCCTTGATAACTCTGTACTTGCGCTCCTCAGGGTACTCTGGCTCACCCGCACTCTGAGGAGAGTAAAGGTCTTTGCACCACTCCCAAACGTTTCCGCTCATGTCGTAAACGCCCAAGCCATTGGCGCGCTTTACCCCTACCTCATGGGTCTTCCCGTCGGCGTTACCTACACACCAGGAAAAGTCACAAATATTTTCGTTTTGATTTGTACCGGCCCAGCGCCAATTTCTCCCCCTGGAACGCGCCGCGTACTCCCATTGCATCTCTGAGGGGAGTGAAGCTTTCAAAGTAGTGGCTTCATTGAAACGCCTGACAAACTCAGACGCCTCATTCCACGAGATATTCTCAACCGGATTTTCAGGGGATTCCTTGAATTTAGAGGGGTTGGTCCCCATTATCTTTGTCCACTCCTCCTGCGTCACCTCATACTTTCCGATGTAGAAGGAATCGACCCAAACCTTCTTCCTGTACCCTTTGTAGTTGACGGTGAAGGACCCGCCGGGAACGAAGATAAACTTCATCCCGGTCACCGTGTCGAAGATAGCTCTCTTGCGCTCCGGTATCGGCGGCATGGCAATGGAGCCCGCCACCGCCATTGCAGACTTTTTGCAAGCAGCCTCTCCTTCCGGGATAAAGGCGTGCTGTCCGTAAAGGGTCTGGCCGGTAACGGAGTCCACTGCTGTTATGGTGGCGAAAAGGTTCTCTCCGCTCTTCCAATACTCACCATTTACCACGACATCGGGAATTACATCGGCTAAAGCCCTCCTCACCACATCGCATCCCATATTTTCAAGCGTCGAAGCAAGGACGCTCTCCACATCGCATGGGATCGTGAGGTCCGTCGTCGCGTCAAACTCCCCAACAAGGATGAGCTCCGCGCAAACTTCCGTAGGCGAAATCACCATCGCAGCTACAGACAAAATCAAAAAGACAGAGGTTATCAGTCTGCCAATTCTCATCAAAAACCCCATGAAATTACTAGGACTTAGGCCAGCATTATTTTTTGTACACCTATAGTAAAGCCGCTGAGGCACGATTCGTCAAGGGCCGATCCAGCCAAGGGCAACGCCTGCCTTGACAGAGAGTCTTTGATGGTTATCTTCCCCTAAACCTGAACCACTGAAACAAATGGAGAGATAAGCGATGGCGGCAAAGAAATCGACGAGAAAATTTCGCACCGAGGTAGCCGAGCTCCTCGATCTAATCATCCATTCACTCTACTCGAATAAGGAGATATTTCTCCGCGAATTGATCTCCAACTCCTCAGACGCGCTGGACAAATTGACCTTCGCGACTCAGACGAGGCCGGAACTTCTTGCCGAGGGAGAAACGCTGAAAGACCTTGAGATTGAATTAATACCGGACCCCGAAGCAGGCACCCTTGAAGTCAGAGACAACGGCATCGGCATGAGCTTCGATGAGGTTGTAGAGAATATAGGCACCATCGCAAAGAGCGGTACCGCGAGCTTCGCGGCCGCGATTAAAGAAGCCAAGGAGAAATCCGCTCTGGCCCCTGAGCTCATCGGTCAGTTCGGGGTGGGTTTTTACTCTGCGTTCATGGTCGCGGAGAAGATAACGCTTATCACACGCGCTGCCGACGCTCCAAACGGCGTGAAGTGGGAATCAGCCGGAGACGGTTCATACACTATCGAAGAGGTGGAGAAGAGCGAGCGGGGCACCAGGGTAATCCTCAATCTGCGCGAACCGGAGGAGGGAGAGCCCGATTGGACACGCGAGTGGACATTGCGTGACACGGTAAAGCGCCACTCCGACTTTGTCTCCTACCCCGTCACTATGATGGTAACCCGCTCGATGCCCGAATTGGACGAGGAGGGCAAACCTATAGAGGGGAGCAGTAAGGAGGAGCGCAAAAAGGATGTCTTGAACTCGATGAAGGCGATCTGGGCGCGGCCAAAGAGCGAGCTCACCGAGGAGGAGTACAACGATTTTTACAAGCACCTCTCCCACGACTGGTCCGACCCCCTCACCCACTTGCACCTGAAGCTTGAAGGCGCCACGGAGTTTGACGCGCTGCCCTTCATCCCGGAGCGGCGCCCGATGGACCTCTTCATGCCCGAGATGCGCCATGGCGTCCAGCTTTACTGTAAACGTGTATTTATAATGGATGAGCTAAAGGAGCTACTGCCCTCCTACTTGCGCTTCGTACGTGGCGTGGTTGACTCGGCGGATCTCAGCCTCAACGTTTCGCGTGAAATACTCCAGGAAGACCGGATTGTCCGCGCTATAAGAAAAGCTTTGGTTGGAAAGCTACTGGCGCACATCTCCGAATTTGACGACGAAACCTTCCTCAAATTCTACAAGGAGTTTGGAATTGTCCTCAAAGAGGGCGTCCATACAGACTTTGATAACAGGCAGAAAATTGCAAAGCTGATTCGATATAAGACAACCACCTCGGAGGAGAAGCTAAAAAGCCTCGACGAGTACATCGCGGACATGGCGGAGGGCGAGGACACTATCTACTACCTGACAGGTGACAACCCCTCAACTATCGCGAAGAGCCCCCACCTTGAAGCCCTTAGAAAACGCGGCATCGAGGTGCTCTTGATGACGGACCCCGTTGACGAGTTCGTCGTGGATGCTCTAGGGGAGTATGAGGGCAAGAAGCTGCGCTCAGCCGAAAAGGGTGAACTGGGCGACGATACCCCCGAAGAGCAGCAGGCTGCGGAAAAAGAGGCCACCCCATTTCTGGAGAAACTTAAGGATGCCCTTTTGGAAAAGGTTACCGCCGTTAAGGCATCCCGGCGCCTCACAGACTCCGCCGCCTGCCTAGTCTCCGGAGAGGACCAGGCAAGCGCCCTTATGGCGAAGATGATGCGTGCATCGGGCCATGCCATCGGAGATGAGAAACGTACACTTGAGGTCAATCTTGGGCATCCCCTTATCGCCTCTGTAAAGGAGGTATATGAGAGCGACTCAGGCGACGGGCGCATGGGAGAATACGCCGAGCTCATATACGATCTCGCGCTCCTCGGTGAGGGGGGGCGCTTGGGTGACCCGGCGGAATTTGCACGCAGGGTAAGCAATTTGGCCGCCAAAGCCATTAAATAGAGCAATAAAGTGAAGGGGGGCCGAAAAGGTTCCCCTTCACTTCTTTATAACCTTCCACCCTCTCTGTTAAAATCAAAGCACTAAAAACCCCAGCAAAGGCCCCAGCGTGACAGAGAACAAGGAACTGGTCCTACTTGAGGATATATCAGCGATAATCGCAGGTTCCCATGAGGTAGAGAAAACCCTCGACCGGATCACGGAGCTTATAACCTCCCGCATGGGCGTGGACGTTTGCACCATATACGCACATGAGGGCGACGAGCTGATTCTGAAAGCCACCAGAGGACTTCGCCCTGAAGCGGTTGGGCAAGTGTCCATGTCCATCGAAGAGGGGCTGACAGGGGCAACTTTTCGCTCCGGGTCGCCGCTGAACGTACAGGACGCCGACGAGCACCCTGAATTCAAGTTCTTTCCGGGGATCGGGGAGGACGCGCTGGGAAGCTACCTCGGCATACCCTTGATACATCGCGGTAAAACAATAGGCGTCCTCTCCGTACAGACAAAGATTCACCGCACCTTCAGCCCGGATGAAGTGAGGATGATGGTTGCCGCCGCAGGACAGCTCTCAGGAATTATCGAGGCGGTGATCCACACTTCAGACAAACAACCCGGCGGAGCGTTGCGCCGGGATTCCTTCCTCAGGGGAACTCCAGCCTCTGGAGGGTGCGGACGCGGTCAACTCCTCGTCATGACCGATGAGATGGATCTGGACGCTCTCGGTGAATGTCCTTGCGAATCGATGGAGGAAGCGCTGGAGCACTTTGAAGATGCGCTTGTGAAAGCGGAAGAGGAGGTTAAAGCAATACACGACCATGTCTCCTCCGCGCTGGGCAAGGAGGAGGGGGCTATCTTCCACGCGCACCTCATGATGCTGCGCGACGAGCATCTGCGAGAAAAAACCCGGACCCTAATCAAAAACGGGGCCGGGCCGGTGGCGGCGGTGGTACGCGTGGCCCACGAATACATCGATGCGTTCCTCGCAATCGAGGACCCGTACCTTAGGGAGCGGGCAAGCGACGTAAGGGATATAGCCCATAGGATAGTCTCCCACCTTCGCCCCGAGGGTGGCGACAGCGAGACGAACTTCGATGCTCCGGTCATAGTCGTCGCGGTTGACCTTACGCCCTCCCAGGCGTCACAGATTATCCAACCCAATCTTAAAGGAGTCGTGCTCTTAAAGGGTGGCGTTAATTCACACACCTCAATACTCTGCCGCTCCGCCGGCATACCGGCGATAGCGGGAGCGGGGGGCGAGGCGGATGAGACCCTGACAGGCTCCGAGGGGATAATCGACGGCAACACAGGCATACTCTACATCGACCCGTCGCCCCATATCGTAGAAGAATATTCCCGGCTCGAAGATGACCTCCGCGAACTGGATGAGGAGCTTAGAGCGCACCTCGACGAAGAGGTCAAGACTCTGGATAACGAGCCGGTCAAGCTGCAAGGGAACGCTGCACTTTTAAGCGATGTCCCGAGGATAGTGGAGTTCGGGGCCGCGGGAATAGGGCTATACCGCACGGAGTTTCCTTTCCTAATCCGCACGGATCTACCTGATGAGGATACGCAGTACGAGATATACTCCCGCGCGGTTAAGGGGATGGGAGGGCTCCCAACCACCTTCCGCACGCTGGACATAGGGGGCGACAAGCCGCTCCCCTACATGCCGATCACGCATGAGGAAAACCCTCAACTCGGATGGCGCTCAATCCGAATCTCCTTTTCCATGGAGGAGCTCTTCAGGGTACAGGTAAGGGCACTTTTGAGGGCCTCCGAACACGGCCCAATCAGAATTATGTTCCCGATGGTAACCGACCCCGGAGAGCTAAAAAAAGCGCGGCAAATAGTTTTGGAGGAGCGAGGGACGACTGGCATACCAGACTCCCGAGAGATCCCCATCGGGGCGATGATGGAGGTGCCTTCGGCGGTGGTTCTCATAGATCAGCTGGCGAAGCACGCCGACTTCTTCTCCATAGGCTCAAACGATTTGGCCCAATACGTCCTCGCGGTGGACAGGGGCAACGCCATAATAGGCCACCTCTATGACACGATGCACCCCGCTGTAATGAGAACGATAAACACTGTAGCGGAGGCCTCCAAAGCGAGCGGCACGCAGCTCGGCATATGCGGAGAGCTCTCGGGCAAACCACTTGGCGTCGCTGCACTAATAGCCCTCGGACTAAGGGATTTTTCGGCAACGCCCTCCGCGCTGATGAAAATTCGCCGTCTGCTGCAATGTGTCGACTCCAAAGAACTTGCGGCACTTAAGCCCGCGATACTATCGGCGGGCTCGCCCGAGGAAGTACGCAATATCGTGAGAGAAGCCCTGAAAAAGGGAGAGGTGCCGGAGATGCTGTGGCGCTGATTGGCCACCTTCCTTGCACTTTTCAAAACCCCAACATAAAATGAGTGGACTTATAATATATACCCTCCCCCAACCTGGGGGCGCCGGAGAATGGAACCATGACCCTTTCCCCCGTATTCAAAGACACCGAGAAGCTGGCAGCCGTTATTGAGGCGCTCGGCGAACGGGGTTTCAACGAAGCTTTAGCGGTTCAAAAGAGCGCGGTGAGCAGCCTCTTTAAAGACCTAAAAGAGATAATCGGTGAATCCTCCCTGGACCCCTCGCTTGAGAGCGTTCTGGCCCCTGAGAGCGATGCAACTTTCGCGCAGCGCTACTTCTTCATCACTCTATTCACCCTCATCTTTAAGACGATGGGAATCGAGGGGGCCAAGCTGGATTTTTACGCCCGCATGAACTACTGCATAATGGGCACCACCGCTGCCGCCGACAACCTCTTCGATTCGGAGGACAAACTTTTCCTCCCCCTGAAAGCCGACGGTGGCGCGATCTACCATTCAGTGCTCCAGCTAATGTGCTTCGAGCGGTTGGCGGCTAAGACGGGTAGCCGCGCTATAGCCGACGGGGTGCTAGACGAGGGGCAATTTGCTGAGATTCAGAAAGGCATCTTCGACACCATGGCGGACATAGGATCGCTGGAGGGTTCCGAGGAGGGTGGTGTCAACGATATCCCCTCACCTAAGGAGATGGTGCGTGATGTTCACGGGGTAAGGGGCGGCCTCCTCTTCTCGCTTGCGACCATCGCCCCCTCGCACCTTGAAGCAAGTGAAACTCTCGGCATGATCGGCAGCGCCGCGGAGGCGATCCGCTCCCTAGGCACCGCCTTTCAAATCGTAGACGACATAAGCGACTTTGAATTCGACCTGTCGAGAAAGAGCCACAACATCCTCGTGTCGGAGATTCACCACAATGGTTCCGACAATGAGCGCGCAGCTTTGGAGGGGGTTTGGGGCGCCTTTGAGGTGCCGGCTAACTTCGTAGAAAAAAACGCTATGTCCTCAGCTAAAAGAGCGCTGGCGACCGCAGTCGAGCTAATCGCCGAAGCCCTCGCCAGCCTGGACGCGCTGGGCTTTTCAATCGACGAGGAGATGTCCAAGGAGTTGGCGGTGGCCTTTGCTTCCACGCGTGGAACCCCCAGGCTTGAAGCGGTTTCCGCCCTTCTTTGAGATATCAGGCCAGCCGGAACTAAAAGAGCTTACTATCAGCGAAATAAAAAAGGCCCTGCGGGCCTTTTTTATTTACGCCAAATACATTATTAACTAGCCCTTTGCCTCCGAAGCCTTCCTCAAAAGCCTCTCGGTGGTATCCCAATCTATGCAAGCATCAGTTATG
>PKTU01000016.1 GCA_002869005.1 Deltaproteobacteria bacterium | reverse complement strand
GTGATCCCCTTCATGCCGCCGAGAACGGCGTAGAAGAAGACGATTGCCATGCCGATTAGAACGCCCGAATTAATGTCGACTTCAAGAAAGCGTGAGAAGACGACGCCGACGCCGCGCATCTGGCCTGCGACGTAGGTGAAGGATACGAAGATCGCGCAAAGAAGCGCGACTACTCGGGCGGCGTTTGAATAGTAACGGTCGCCGACGAACTGCGGAACGGTGAATTTACCGTACTTACGCAGATAGGGGGCGAGGAGCATTGCAAGGAGCACGTAGCCGCCAGTCCAACCCATTAGATACATTGAGCCGTCACGGCCCATGAAAGATATGAGGCCGGCCATTGAGATGAATGACGCTGCGCTCATCCAGTCGGCGCCGGTCGCCATGCCGTTTGCGATGGGGTGAACTCGTTTTTCAGCGACGTAGAAATCGCCGGTTGACTTTGCCCTGCTCCAGATTGCGATGCCGATATAGATGGCGAATGTAAAGCCGACGGCAATCCAGGTCCATGTTAAAATACTCATTTGGTTCTCTCCTATGAAATAGCTGTGTCCCTAGCGTATTGCCGGGAGATTAGTCTTCTTCGACCCCATACTTGCGGTCGAGATTACGCATCAGCTTCACGTATACGTAGATGAGGATAACGAACGTGATCTCAGAGCCCTGGTTTGCGAACCAGTAGCCGAGCGGGAATCCGCCGATCCTGATGTTGTCGAGCTGGTCGGCAAGGAGGATTCCGCACACATAGGAGACTACGAACCATATAAAAAGCAGTATGGACAGGTACCTAAGGTTTTCTTTCCAGTAAGATTCGAGATTTGCCTTTGTGTTTTCCATCTTTTTTATGACCTCCAATAATTGTTAGCGCAGCTTGGGGGGCCGGTGGTAGACGCAGTTTGTTTTTTCCTCCTTTCCTCTTACGCGATTCCGTTTCCCTTGGCTGCTGCGCAGGTCATTTCGGGCTGAGTGGTATGAACAGATTAGTTTTCCCTGCTCCGGTCGAAAGGCTAAAGCTGCGGGCTTTATTTATGATTTCCCGGAGTTAGGGCGCCCTACTCCTACCTGCGCCTTATGTGGTAGGTAAAAGGTAGCGAAATATCCTCATGGCGTCAAGAGCAATTAAACAGTGTTTTAAAAGAAAAGTGTCAGAAGTGGCGGGCTAAGTGCGCTTGTATGCTTTGCCGCTTTAGGGCATGAAATAACACCTTACCGAAATGAAGTGTGTTATTGTTGACTAGTGTGCTTTTTCACCTGAGAATGTTCACATAAGCTTTAACTGAGCGCCTACATATGGAGGGTGACGATGCAACGGTCGGGAGTGCTTTTCAATCCGGTGGGGGACCTGTCGCAAAAGAGCGTCATCACTTGCGGTCTTGATGACGATGTAGTCTCAATCGCAAAAATAATGTTACGTGAGAACATATCAGGCGTGGTCGTTACGAAAGACGGTGCCCCGATGGGCATGGTCACCGGCCACGATTTCAGGGATATCATAGCCTCCGGTGACCCCGGCATGCTTAAAAAGACGGCAAGGGACATAATGAGCTTCCCGCTTGTAACCCTTCCAACTACGGCGATGGCCTTTGAGGCTTTTTACCTTCTCGTCAAACACAGAATTCACAAACTTGTTCTAACCGATGATGACGGCAAGATGTCCGGGATTGTGACGGACACCGACCTTATGCGTACAACTACAAGTTCGCCTCTTTACCTCCACAAGGAGATTGATGCCGCTTCCACCATAGGAGACCTGAAAGAGGTAAATACCAAAACGGTCGCGATGGCCGAATTCGCACGCGGTAGGGGCGCGAAAGTGCGCGAGCTGGTACGCCTCGTATCGCACTTCAATGACGCTGTGACGATGAAGACGATCTGGCTTATGGAGCAAAAAGAGGGGGTCGCGCTGCCCGATAACGCGGCTTACATGGCGCTCGGCAGCGAGGGGCGCGGCGAGCAGACTTTGAGGACCGACCAGGACTCCGCCATAGTTTACGCCGACGATGCATCCGAGGCCGATATCAAGATGGCCGCCACCTTCGGTGAACGGCTGGTGCACAACCTCGTTGAGATAGGCGTGCCTCCCTGTCCGGGCAACTCGATGGCGTCAAACCCCAAGATGAGGAACTCTTTAAGCGGCTGGAAGCATCTGCTTGAAAGATGGATTACCGAACCGAGCTCGGAGAATATGGTCGATTTCGGCATTTTCATGGACCATCGGACAATCTACGGCAACCCGGAGTTCCAGCGTGAGCTTTCGGAGACGATGGTAGAGCTGGCGAGGCGAAACTCCCTCTTCTTTCCTTACGCGGCGAGGAACATCCTGCGGTTTAGGAATCCGCTGGGATGGTTCAACCGGTTCCTGGTTGATAAAACAGGGCCTGACAAGGGTACTCTGGATATCAAAAAGACTGGCATTTTCACAGTCACCGAGGGCGTGGCGATTCTCGGCTTGGAGGCGGGCATTACAGAGGGTACCACCTGGGACAAGATGGAGGGGCTTCGGGACGAGGGGATAATGAATGACGAGGAGTTGGACCTCCTGAGGGAGGCGTTCACATTCCTCATCGGCACAAGGCTTTGGATGCAGATGCGGGCAATCGAGACCGGCGTTAAGGCGACTACCAGAGTCAACCCCAGGCACATGCCGGCACATATGACAGCTAGGCTTAGGCAGTCAGTCATCGAAATAGAACACTTTAGGAAGCTGTTGAAAGACAGATATCAGGTTGACTTCATATCCAGGTAGGGGTGGCGGTTTTTATAAATTGTCCTGGAGTGGAAGATGATTTTTGGGTTTTCTCCCGCGTTTTAAAGGGCGGAATCTCCTTCCATAGGTGCTTTCAAGTTTCAGTATGAAGCTCTCTGACCCTAATGGCCTCCCGGTTTTAAGGTGAGCATTAAAGAGGTCGATTCGCTTTTTAGACGGTGGTTTTGAAAAAAAATCCTCCAGATTGTCTACTCCCGGTATATCCACCTGAGTCTCCAGAGGATCGGGGGCGCCGGAGAGTCTGTGCGCAGCGCTCGACCAATTATATTCCAGAGGGTTTTTTGTAAGCCCTCCATCTACCGGCATGAATTCAATAATCTTAATCCCCTCTGAGAGCAGCGTCTGCTCAAAAGGGAAGGATTTGAAGCGGGAGTGCCACAACTTCCCCGACTGCGCGCGGCGCGCGTTCTGGATGCGCGCATAGCGGCGGTGAGTCTCACCTAGCGCGCGCGCGAGGGACTCCTCACGGGAAGGTACAAGGACGAATGAGACGCTATTTTTCAAAATCACCCACGCAAAGCTCTTTACTTCCTGCTCGGCAAAAGCTTTGGAGGCAAGAGAGAGGTAGAGCCTGTAATCACCCGGTGAGTTAAACGCAATGCTGCTCTCGTGGCCTCGCTGGCTAACGAAATGTGGCATTCCGGGGATAATGAACCTCGCTGTACGTGCCATAAATGTAACTATTGCACAAAAATTTTAATTGCCAAGTATTTATATGCGATAAAAAAAGGCGCCATAAGGCGCCTTTTTTGTGGTGGTGAGGGTCGGAGTCAGTCGTCGTACCTGTCATCTCCGTCATTTTGCCGGTTGGAACCTTTACCCCGTCCTTTGCCTTTGCCGTTGCTTCCCTTGTTTTCGCTCTTCTTCATCTGCCCCGGAGGGTAGCGCCGCTCAATCTCTCTTTGCCTTTCATAGGGGCGGTCAACGTCAAGCTCGACCTCAACCGAGCTTTGGTTCTTGACTATGATGCGGGGCGGCAGCACCGGGGCGGAGCGCCAGGCGTTATTCTCCCTGTAGAACCACAACCTTCTTGCGGGCTCGAAGTATACCCGTAAGGAGGGGTAGTACCTGTAGCGGTACTCGGGTCTGCTGTAGACCGGCGAAGGTGAACGCTCAGGCGGGTGCTTGACGATTGGCGGAGCCGGTCTGGGGTCAGAGGACCTCCCGTCATATCTGTCACTATCCCTGTCTCGGTCTCTATCCCGATCCCGATCCCGATCCCGATCACGGTCACGGTAGTCATCATCGTAATAACGGTCGCGATCTCTGTCTCGATCACGATAGTCGTCATCCCTGTACTTGTCGCGATCCCTCTCCCGGTCGCGCGGCCGGTTGTCGTTGTAGTATCTGTCGCGCTTTTTATCCCTGTCCTTACGGTAGCGGTCGTCGTCTCTTCTTTTGTAGTGTCCCGGCGGGTATTTTTTGACCACCTGACGGTGGAATTCATAGGGCCGCTCCACGTCCATACCAAGTGTCACATAAGCTGCCCCGGCATTAAAAGTAATCCACCTGGGTAGTGTCGCCGACACCCTCCACGCGCCGCCATCGAGGTAAAACCATACGCGATTGACAGGAGCGTAATACAGAGAATAGTAGGGATAGTAATAGTATTCGTACCTTGCCTTTCTTCCGTGAGCGGGAGCCCATGGCGGGGGTGTAGGGCCAGGAGGCGGAGGCGGCGCCGATGCGACGACCGCTCCTCCGACAGGCCTTTGATGCCCACCATAGCGAGGACCGGCACACCCTGACAGCACTAGCGCGACAACCAGCGAGAGCGCGATCAGAAGGAGGATTTTTGTCTTCATAAGAAAGCCTTTCGCGGAAGGGTAGAGCTCCCGCCGCTGTTGATTGAAGATACTCCCTTTATACTACTACAGACTTCCTCAAATGATTAAAAGTATTACCTCGAAGTAGCAAAGAGCGCCTACAGTTACCCTTTGGCTTCATGCCAAGGTGGGGGCGGAGATAAAAAAAGCGCCCTTTGGGCGCTTTTTTTTATCTCTATGGCGGCTACCATCTCATGAGGGTTACCCCCCACGTGAGGCCGCCGCCGAATACCGGCATCAATACCGTGTCGCCACGCTTGACCATCCCTTTATCACGCGCCTCCGTGAGGGCCAGGGGAATTGTGCCGGAGGACGTGTTGCCGAAGCGGTCCACGTTGATATACACCCGCTCCATATCGACTCCAAGCCGTGAGGCAAGGGTTTTTATTATTCTGATATTCGCCTGATGGGGGATTACGACGTCAATATTCTCTTTCCCAAGGCCGGCGTCCGCCATAACCTCAAGGCTGGCGCGCTCCATGGAGTGGACAGCGATTTTGAAAACCTCGTTGCCTCGCATCTGTACCGTACGGTGGGGAATCTTCTCACCTGGTTCTCTGTAGCCGTATTTTATATCCGCTCCATTGTCATCGGAGAGGTATAGCATAGCACCGTGCTCGCCTGAGGAGTATATGCGGCTTGAGAGGATCCCTCTCCCGTCGCCGGAGGTGTTGCCGCCCATCACCGCAGCGCCGCCGCCGTCCCCGAAGAGTACGGCTGTTGAGCGGTCCATCTTATCAGTTATGAGTGAGACCGCATCGCCGCCTACAACTAGGACTTTCATCCTGGGGTCGCAGCGGATAAAACGGTCTGCAACCGTAACTCCGTAGAGAAACCCCGAACATGCTGCCTGAAGGTTGAAAGCCCCTGCGCCCATAGCGCCCAGCCTGGCCTGTATTAGCCCTGCCGCGGAGGGCATGTCGAGGTCTCCGGTTAGGGTGCCCGTGACTATGAGGTCCAGGTCTTCCGGCTTTGTCTTGGCCTCCTCCATAGCCTTTTCGACTGCGGGCATCATAAGGTCGGACCAGTAGCTCCCCTCCTTTATGTAGCGGCGCTCGCGAATGCCGGTGCGCTTGACGATCCATTCGTCGCTGGTGTCGATGACCTTAGCCAGGTCGTCGTTGGTTACGACTTCTTCACCGGCGTTGGCAGCTATGGAAAGGATTTGACTTCTTACTATTGACATTTAATACCTACCTCTTTGGAGCGTATTTATCACTCTTGTTCACCTAGCGTGAAGTTAGCTTTATACACAAAAAGCAAGCGTGCCGGAAGGGCCGCTTATTCACTTGGGGCCAAGGCGTCCAGCTTATCCGCCATCAATTCGTTTTGCCGGGCTATTATATATGCAAGGTACGCCTGCATCTCGGTAGCCACGAGCAACGCCTCCTCCGCGTCGGCGGGATTTATTCCAGACATATCCTTTGCGATGTCATCGGCCTCTTTGGCAAGGTCCTGCATGGTCCTGGCCCTCTTTATCGACCTTATTTTGCTTGAATCCAGCGCGAAGGAGAGGGAGGCGGCGAGAAGAGCTATTATAAGTATAGTTATGACCTTAATCTTCATTTTGTCTCCTTTTTCCCGGCTTTAATATTTTAAAAGTATAACAAAGCAGATTAAAAAAGCGGAACCTTTACGGCTCCGCTTTCATGGTCAACGAAACACTTCTCTCAGGAGTTTGCAGGCCATATTTTGCCTAGTATGTAGCCGCCGACGATGCCGTAAGTTATTGCGATTATAGTCCCTAGCGCGACGTCGATCGGCTTTAAATGCAATACGGCAAGGCCGAGAAAGAGGCCTGTTACAAAGCCGCATATGCCAAGGATGGACATCCCCATCTTACTGCCGCCGTACCAGCCAAGGGCCGCTGCACAAATGCCCCACAATATTGAGATGTAGGGCGTGAAGGGGTCTGTGTATGCGAGAACCCCCATTGAATCGCCACCTAAGCGTGATGAGATAACCGCTGGATATATGGCCGTGTTAAGGCTTATACCGGCGAAGACTCCTATTACAAAGGCAAAGAGAAGGCGGCTGTGCCTCTTCCACTGCATGGGCATTCTCCATCAGGTTGAGTTTAAAAAATCCAGACTAGTAGGAAGGTCTAACACGGATGCCGGTGAGGGGCAATCTTTTTGTCAAGAGAAGACTATCCCCGCAGCGCAGCGCTTTTCGTGAGCAAGGGTGGGGTATGCGCGGCATATCTCCGGCTTTGTTTCATGGATGGCGCAGACGAAGCGGTCTTCGCCATCCTCCTTTATATATGGGCACTTAGGCAATAGCGAACCGGTGTCGGGATTGAGCCAGAGCCAGCCCAAACGGTTTACGTGTTTGAGGATATCCTCGCGCTTCTCCTCTTGCCATCTTTTAATATCGTTCCTTGAGGCGCGAAGATGTCCGCCGAAGGCCCTGCAACATGTTCCGCAAAGCAGGCAGCCTTGTTTCTCGGCCAAGTCTCTTTTGAAAAAGCCCCAAAAACTCACCTTGTCCCTCCTTATAATTCAATGAGGTGGAGAAAAGGTGCGCCACATAACGTTATTTTATCAGGAAGTCAGGAACATGCAAGGCATGATGCCGTAAAGCCGCTCGGCAATATGAAAAATATTCTTTATATTGTTATGGGAATATAAAAACATAACCATACTAAAATTTAGTAAAAACGCCGTTTGTGGCGTAACCGAATGCTGTGCAAATGGTATGTTTTCATAGCCCCTGTTTTTCTCCTTGGATTTAAAGCAGTCCGGATATCCCGATATATGGAGCTTAAATGAAAGAATATAGATCTCTCTATTTACTCCTGCCTCTTATCCTGTCAATTGCCTTCACCTCTCTTTCCAACGCATCGGTAAATGAGCCGGCCGAGATGCCTTTGGATAAGTTGGAGTCGATATTGGCTAAAACTCCGGAGGAAGGCGGCTATCTTCTCTACGATTCACGCTCAGAGTCGAAATATGTCTCGGGGCACCTCCCTTGGGCCAACTCGCTTCCATACGAAACTATGGAAGATGAGCTTGAAAAGCTGCCGCCGGACTACAGCAAGCCACTGATCTTTTACTGTGACGGCAAGAGCTGCGACCTCTCAGGTAAAGCCGCAAAGCTTGCCATGGAGGAGGGCTACACGGACGTGTCGGTATTCACCGGGGGTTATCCGGCCTGGAAAGAGGCTGGGCACAGCCCTTGGGTAGAAGCGATCTATATTGAGGGCTTAATCGATGACCCGCGCCTTGTGGGGATCGTAGTGGATTCCCGCTCTCCCGTTAAATATATGGCGGGAACTATTCCAGGCGCTGTAAATATACCGCTAAACTTCATGGAGGAGCTAAAGGGCACCCTCCCCGCAGATAAAAACGTTGATCTCATCTTCTTTTGCGGCGGATACAAGTGCGACTTGTCTCATAAATCCGCGGCGGCGGCGAGAGCGCTGGGATACGCCAATACATTTATCTACGCGGAGGGCTGGCCGGGGTGGAAGGAGCGCTCGTCACGCGCATTCATTATGATGAACCCAAAAATTACCGTTGATGCACTTGTCCATGAAATAGCACCAAAATTTAAAGGAGAGATACGAAAAGGGGAGTTTCAGAGAATTCTCGACAAGAGACCGCAGGATGTCCTCATCGTTGACGTTAGGCCATCAGAAGAGTACGCAGCAGGGCATATCGAGGGCGCCGTCAATATAAGCGACGTCGAGTTTGAGGACAATGTCGATATGCTAAAGAGCTACTCGAGCGTCATCCTCTACTGCAACGCAGGGAACCTTGCCTCTGTTGCGTATTTCGAGTTGGAGTATCTCGGAATAGAGGGAGGCTACTATAACGGGATTGTAAATTTCAACGCCGATGGCTCCATCACTTTGGAGTGAATTGTAATTTAGCCATAAATGGATTGAAGTTAGGTCAAGCGGGGAGCATTATTCCCTCTCCAGCGGCATTAGGCCGTATTAGTCGAGAGGGAGATAATGGACAGGGTTGAGCCGAACATAAGCGATGCCAAGGGCGATGAAGCCAGAAAAGGTGTGTTCTACGGCATCCTTGCTTATCTCTTATGGGGCGTCTTCCCTCTTTATTTTAAGGCACTTTCCCACGTTGCGCCCCTGGAAGTACTTAGCCATCGAATCGTCTGGTCCGTTGTCACGCTTGCCGTGGTTTTACTCTTTTTTGGTGGACTTAAGGCAGTAAAGGAGATCCTTTCCTCACCTAGAAAGGTGGGCGCGTTGACTTTTACCGCGCTTCTCCTGTCCGTCAACTGGCTAGTCTTCATCTGGGCGGTGGAAGTGGGGCGGGTATCACAGGCAAGCCTCGGTTACTACATAAATCCTCTGGTCAATGTCCTCCTCGGTGCAATTTTTCTAAAGGAGCGCCTCTCCAAGGCGCAGACGCTCGCAATAGCCCTCGCGGCGTCGGGCGTGGGGATACTGGCATGGTCGACCGGCGCGATTCCACTTACCAGCCTTGCCCTCGCCTTCTCCTTCGGCGGATACGGCCTTGTGAGAAAGTTGAACCCCTCGGTGAAGGCGCTCCCCGGCCTCACCGTAGAGGCGCTGTTGCTCTTCCCTTTCGCGTTGCTTTACATAATCTACGCTGAAATTTATGGTGGAGGCTCTTTTGCCTCGTCATTTAACGGTGGCGCTCTGCTGGCGCTGTCGGGGCTGGTCACTACGGTGCCGCTGCTGCTCTTTGGCGCATGTACGGCAAGGCTCCGTTACGCAACGGTCGGTTTCCTCTTATATATAACCCCTACGCTACAGCTGGCGCTTGCCGTATTCGCTTTCGGAGAGCCTTTCACAAGCGCGCATGGCTTATCCTTCGGCTTTATCTGGGCAGGGCTCTTTTTATACTCTGCGGATGCCGTAAGGGGTGTTCGATAATCTTTGATGAGCCGCTTCGTTATGGTAGTATTTCCAGCGTCTTGAAAACCCTTCTCCTAGGAGCGCCAAGTTGAGTTTTACAGTAGTTGACCACCCCCTCATTCGCCATAAATTGGGATTTTTGCGTCGCAGCGATACTTCAACCTCCAAGTTCCGCGATCTGGCGCGTGAGGTTACCAGCCTTCTCACATACGAGGCGTTCCGTGATATGGAGCTGGAGCCGTACACCGTCAAGGGTTGGGCAGGGCCGGTTAAGGTTGAAAAGCTTTCAGGCAAGAAGGTAGCTGTTGTGCCAATCCTGAGGGCCGGGATAGGGATGCTTCAAGGTGTTCTCGACATTATCCCCTCCGCGCGCGTCAACGTAGTTGGCCTTTACAGAGATGAGGAGACCGCCGAGCCGGTCTACTACTACCATAAACTCTCAAGTGATGTTGAGAACCGCCTCGCCGTCATAATCGATCCTATGCTCGCCACCGGCAACTCGATGGTGGCGGCCATAGATCTACTCAAAAAGGCAGGTTGTCGTGACATTCGCGCAATCTGCATGGTTGCCGCGCCCGAAGGAATGAAGTGCGTTGAGGATGCACACCCGGATGTGCGTGTCTTTGCCGCAGCCCTTGACGACAAATTAAACGAGGTCAAGTATATCCTTCCCGGCCTAGGCGACGCAGGAGACAGGCTCTTCGGTACTAAATAATTGAAGGCGGCGGCTCCAATGGGGTCGCCGCTATTTTTTTGTCATTTATCTAAAAGCTTAACAGGAGGAATTTACATGCGCGATTTGATTTTAGGTTGCCAGATGCTCTTCGTTGCCTTTGGCGCGTTGACCCTCGTCCCGCTCCTTACGGGCCTCGACCCGTCGGTGGCGCTCTTTACGGCGGGCGTCGGCACCCTCATTTTTTACTTCATAACAAAACGACAGGTGCCGGTCTTCCTGGCATCATCCTTCGCCTTCATCGCTCCTATAAAAGCGGCGGTGGGGCTGTGGTCTATTCCGGTGGCCCTGGGCGGACTATTCGCAGCTGGCTTCGTCCACATGGGGATGGCCGCTGTCATCAAAGTGCGCGGAACAGGCTTTATTAAAAAATATCTGCCCTCCGTTGTCGTTGGTCCTGTCATTATGAATATAGGCCTATCCCTGGCGCCTGTAGCTGTCGACATGTCAAAGGGTATCTGGTGGCTCGCGCTCCTCTCCCTTGGTAGCGCTGTAGTAATTTCAGTATTCACCAGCGGCATGCTACAGCTCATCCCCATCCTCGGCGCCATCGTCGTGGGCTACATAGCGGGCATCCTCGCCGGTATAGTCGATTTCACACCAATAGCAGATGCCGCATGGCTCTCGGTGCCAGCGTTTACTATGCCTGAATTCAAGGTGGAGGCGATGCTCTTCATGATTCCAGTCGCTATCGCCCCGATGATTGAGCACATCGGCGACATCTACGCGGTGGGCAAGGTCGCTGGCAAGGGCTACGCTTCAAAGCCCGGCTTGCATAGAACTATGTTCTCCGACGGGCTCGCCACCTCCATTGCCGCGCTTTTCGGCGGCCCGCCAAACACCACCTACTCAGAGGTTACCGGAGCGTTGGCGCTAATTAAGGTTTTCAAGCCGGGGCTTATGGCTATTGGCGCGGTTGTTGCTATCATTCTCGCCTTTGTCGGCAAACTCGGCGCCATTTTGAAGACTATCCCCGTGCCTGTAATGGGCGGCATAATGATCCTTCTCTTCGGCATGATCGCCGCCGTTGGCGTTCGCACACTGGTCTCCGCACGTCCCAACCTCGACAGGACGCGCAACCTGGCGATAATCGCTATCGTCCTAATCATCGGGATCGGCGGCGTGACTCTTCAGTATGACAACTTCCAGCTGGGCGGTATTGGCCTCTCCGGCATAGTGGGCGTGCTCCTCAACATCATCCTCCCCGGCGGCGCAGATGAGGCTGCCGAGTCCAACATCGTTGACTCTCCCGAGGGCGCTAGCGAGTTCACCGACCTTTAAAAAACTACTCTCGTGAAATGAAAGAAAGCCGGCCCCAAGGGGTCGGCTTTCTTATTTGGAATTTTTGCAGTTAGAGGTTTAGGAAGAAGAGTTGCTCCACCACCCCGCCTTTCCATTGGTCCACCGCGCGCTCCTCTCTCAAGGCAAAGCCATGCTTTTCATAGAGGTGCCTCGCCGGGTCGAGCCCTTTGAAGGTGGTGAGATAAACCCCCGGATAGCCCTCTTCGCGGCAAAAGGATAGCGCTTGAGAAATCAGCTCGCCCCCATAGCCTTTGCCTCTAACTGCGTCTCCGACAATGAACCACCTAAGGTGCGCGCCCTTCTCCTCTGCGTCGCTCCCGTCAATGGCAATAGTAGCGAGGGTTTCGCCCTCGCTTGTGGTAAGTGACAGAAAAAGGTCCCGCCCCTCCTCATAGCGCTCAAAAAAATACGTGAGCTCTCTTGCCACCTTGGCTTCAAAGGGTAGGGAGAAGCCCCACTTGTCACAGTAGTAGGCTATGTGCAGAGTTAACGTATCCGCAATAAGACCAGGAAAGTATCCCTCTCTGAGACTCAATGTATGGTTCATCGTCAAACCCCGACCCGGCTCTTCACCTCTCCGTGGGCTGCATCTGCGCGTCCAGTATCTCAAGAGCTGAAAGAGCCTT
>PKTU01000124.1 GCA_002869005.1 Deltaproteobacteria bacterium | reverse complement strand
TCCAGCTCAAGACGTCGCCTTGCAACTTCCTCCTGAAGTTCCCTGATCTGGCGGTTGCGGCTCAAAAGACCGCCTGCTTTGCCGGCGGAGCCGCCGGATATTACCCCCTCTGGAGTAAGGGTGTCGCCTTCGAGAGTTACGAAGGTTGCGCGTATGTCCTCGCGTCGCCACAGCTCCTTTGCCGCGTCAAGGTTTTCAACAACGTAAAATGAACCGAGGAGAATCCTTGCAAGGTTCACCATCCCCGGCTCCACCTTAACGAGGTCTATAAGGGGGCCATGCGCCCACTTCTCAGAGATCTCCGGCATTATCGGCGGTTCGGATTGGCGTAGGTCTACGGGGGCGAAGGTCGAGCGGCCGGCGCCCCTTTCTTTTAGAAAGGCTACGCCCTCAGCGGCCTGCTCCGAGTCAGCTACGACTACATATTGCAGGCACTCGCCGAGGGCTGACTCCAAGGCGGACTCGTATTTTCCGGGGACGGAGATCGCGTCGGCGAGAACCCCCCTAACGCCGATTACACGCTCATCCTTGGCGTGCTTTAAAAATGCTTTAACGCCGCTTCCGTAGAGCTCAAGGTTCTCTTTTAGCTGAGAGAGACCCTCAAGGCGCGATTCGGTTGATTGTAGGGAAGCGCGGAGCTCATCCACACGGGCCGCGAGCTTCTCCCTGTCGAGGCGCAAATCCTCCATATCCTCGGCGAGGATGGTCTGCTCCTCCATGGCGCGGGAGTGGGCTGCTTTAGCGAAGTCGAGGTCGCTTACGTGCCTGTCAGTCTCGCTTGTGACCTCAGCCAGCTTCTCCGAGAGGTCTTCTCCTGAACGTTCAAGCTCCTCAAGCCTCTTCGCCGCCTCCTTCTCTCTTCTAACAGCGTGGTCGATGTTGTTGTTGGCGGTGGAGAGGCGCGCCATGACCGTGAAGGACTCCTCCTTCTCCGCGGCTATCCGCTCCTCGACGGCTCTTTTTGCCTTCACCGCTTCCGCCAGACTCTCCTGGAGGGCTGCAAGATTCTCGTCATCGGTGGCGAGCCTTGCGGAGATCTCCTCCATATCGGCCTCAAGGAGTTCGATCTCAGCGCCGATCTTAACTGCCCGCTCGTCAAGCTCTGCGGACTCCTGCTCTGCGCGGCGGCTTCTCTCCAGGAGGCTCTGCGCCTCCTTTTCAAGGAAGAGCTTCCTGTTTTCGCGCTCTGAAATCTGGTTTTTGATGGAATAGAGGACCTTGCGGACCTCCTCATGCTTCTTCTCGCTGGTGAGAAGGGTAAGTCTCCCTGTTTCGAGGTCGGTGTTTAGCTTCTCCGCCTCCGCCCGCGCGCCAGCAAGGACCTCACGCGCTTCATTGGCCGCCGCCCTGGCTTCGCCTAGGCGGGCTGAGAGGTCGACCCAAGAGGAGATCATGGTGTAGCGTTCCAGCTCTCGCTTTTTTGCGCGCAGCTCTTTGAAGGCGCGCGCCCGCCCGGCCTGACGTTTTAGCGAATTCATCTCGCGCCGGACCTCTGCGATGATGTCGTTCAGCCGGTCGAGGTTTTCCCTCGTGTGCTTCATCTTGTTCAGCGCTTCATCGCGGCGTGAACGGTATTTGGAGAGGCCGGCGGCCTCCTCGATTAAGTAGCGGCGTTCCTGGGGCTTGGCGCTCAGTATCGCGTCGATACGCCCCTGTTCGACTATCGAATAGGCTCGTTTGCCGAGGCCGGTGTCGAGGAAAAGGTCCGTTATGTCGCGGAGGCGGCAGGGTGTTTTGTTTATCAGGTATTCGCTATCGCCGGAGCGGTGGAGGCGGCGGGTCACCGAGACTTCATGGTAGTTGCCGAACTTCTCGGGCAGGCTCCCCTCTACCTCGCTGAGCGTGAGGGTGACCTCCGCGAAGCCAAGGGGCTTCCGTGATTCGCAGCCGGAGAATATTACGTCGCCCATCGACCCGCCGCGGAGCCCCTTGGCCGATTTCTCTCCCATAACCCAGCGCATGGCATCGATTATATTCGATTTGCCGCACCCGTTTGGGCCGACGATGGCGGTTATGCCCTCGTGGAAGATAAGCTCGGTGGGTT
>PKTU01000096.1 GCA_002869005.1 Deltaproteobacteria bacterium | reverse complement strand
CGAGGGGTAGCGGGTTCCTTTCGCGGAAAGGGTGAGACCGGCGGTGGCGCTCTCGGATATATCCAATGAGATTGAAGGGACCAACTCCAGGAAGTCTGCATCCTCTTCCGGCGAACCCATGTCCCTGAAGCGCCCACCGTAAAGGGAAGCATTGAGGACGGCGGCCCCGTAGTCACCGAGGGATGAGAACTTGAAGCCGTACTCACGCGAATGGGAGAAACCGCTCTCCAGATAATCTGTTTCGGCGAAGTAAAACGTCCCCTCACCTTCCGACCCGGAGGAGCCCAGGTAGTAGAGAGAGAAGGACGCGGCGGTTGTCGAGTAGAGTGAGCCTTCCTCTGAATCATCGAGGAAACGGTTCGAGATGTACCCAGCCTTCTCAGAGATAATCGGGTTTAGAAATGTCTCTGCCATGGCGTGTTTCGGAATGACAGAAAGAGCCATCAAGGTGCATGTGAGCCATAGCGCCTTGCGCGTGGGGAGCTTCAACGATTAAAGCCCCCCGGAGCATGCCCTCGCCTCTTAGTGCTCTCTCCCTGGCCTGCGCCGCCTGAGTTCCGGTGGACGCCGCCGGAGGCGCCAGCCCCTCCCCCCATCCAGAGAGCGTGGCGCAACGATTCACCGGAGAGGCCCTCCCGTCTCTTCTGCTGAGCGAACCTAACCACCCGCAATACCTCAAGGCGGTTGAGGTTGCGGTTCAGGCAGTCGGCGATAAACGCGTCCACCGTCTCTTGCTCAATGCCACTGAGGAGGAGGGTCTCCCCAGCCTCCACCGAAGTCTTGAGCTGCGTATAGCTTTTGCCCCTCCCCGCCTCGGCAGCCGCCTCTAGGGAGCGGCGCTCCATTCCGCTTTCGAGGGCCAACGCTGATGAATCGAGTAGCGCCCTGCCCTCCTCGGTCGAGCTATCGTATCCCTCCCCCGCGAGGATTTCATAAGCCCTCTCTATAGCTGAAGTTCTAGTCTCGACGGCGATTTTAAGGGTCGTGTAAGGAACGCGCTTCAAAAGCCCCTCCTCCATCTTGGAGAGAGTAAGATGGATCGGCACTCCTCTCTTTGCGAGGGCTAAAGGTCGCTCAAATAGCGCGGAGGCTTGCTCCGGGGTCAACCCAGCCGCTGAAAGCTTCTCAACAACAGTTTCGGCGCGGCCCCTTTCGATGCCGCTTGCCTCCGCGTCCGCCGCAATGCCGCCCCACTCAGCAGCCACCGCGTGCGAGAGGAGACTGCATAGTGTCATTGCTAAGGCCAGCATGACAACCAGTTTGCATTTTTCTCTCAAAGCAGGCCCTCCACATTAAAGTTCTATTATTGCGTTTTCCCGCCCGAAGCCGTCAGGGCGAAAAGCGGCCGCCATAGGGTCTGTCATCAACTCGCTGCCGTTGACGAGAAAAAAATATTCGTAATGTCCCCTAGGAAGTTCTACTGACGCTACCCAGTGCCCCGAAGCGTCGGGTCCATCAAGGAGGATCTCCCCCTTCCTCCATTCGTTGAAGCTCCCAACAAGCTCCACTCTCCTGGCTTCCGGCGCGTGGACCTCGAACATCACCTCGACCATCCCCCCACCCTCGCTGGGCACCGGCTTCACCTCGCCGAAGCCGCCGAGGAGATTAAAGGAAAAGACAATCATTAGGGCAGCGAGCCCGCCGGAGAGCGAAGGCAGGACCCATCGCCCCTCCCCTGGCCAGAATGACCTCAACCTCGAAGCCCAAGAGCTCCTTCGCCGAACATTATCTATCCTCGCCATAACCGAAGCTTCAAAGCCGGGCGGAGCATTTTTGCCGCTACTTTCAAGGAGCGCGAGCGAGAGGCGGTAACGCTCCAGTTCATCGCTATCGGAATCCCCCTCGTGCCCTATGCCTGTGGGCAGCTCTCCGCTGTCAATTATTTCATGTATCCATTCTCTATCGGAGCTCATCAGCTTCTCCCTGCCAGCGACGGCCCAAGAAGTTCCACCAACATATCCCTCGCACGCTTCACTCTCATCTTCGCCGCGCTCACGCCTATACCGAGAACTTCAGAGATCTCCTCATAGGTAAGGCCTTCAACGTGTTTT
>PKTU01000132.1 GCA_002869005.1 Deltaproteobacteria bacterium | reverse complement strand
ATCGGCTCTTTGTAGTCGAGCTTGATGTCGGAGTTCACACAAAAGCGGCAGACTTTCCTTCTACGACTGCGTTTGAAAGCCATTTATATATCTCCTTGAATTGGATATCGTCAGGGGAGGTAAGGGCGATTAATCGTCCTCTTCCTCGTCATCTTCGTCCTCGTCGTCGTCATCGTCATCTTCGTCGAGGTCATCATCATCGTCGTCGTTAACCTTGGCGGGGGCTTCCTCCTCGGCTTTGGGCTCCTCGGGGATGATGTTCTCCTCGGTGTCCGGAAGCTCTTCGGGGTCGACACCCTCGGCGAGCTTGACGGTCTGGAACTTTATTACGATGTCGATGAGGTTGAGCTGGCGGGCGAACTCGGTGGAAACTTCTCCGAGGCCTGCAAACTCAAAGAGGACGTAGTAGGCCTTCTCATGGTGCTTGATCTCAAAGGCCATCTTGCGGACGCCCCAGCGCTCGGTTTTGAGCATGCGGCCGCCCGCGTCGGTTATGAACCCGCGGAACTTGTCGATAAGTTCCTCGGATCCCTCGACGCCAAGGTTGGCGTCGAAGAGTACGAGAGACTCGTACTTCTTCCAGTCTTTAGCCATATTTGGCTCCTTTCGAGTCTTTAGCGCCCCCGATGGGCGCAAGGAGTATGTAGGGGCGCGGGGCATACCCGCGCCTTGGAGACGCTCTTATATACTAGAATCGCTCCGAAGATGCAAGACGTGTGGAGGGAAAAGTCTTGGAGCGCGTGAAGATTTCTTTAAAGCTCGCCCATCGTCGAGAGGAGGTGGGCGCGAGCGCTCATATGGTTTCTTAGCGCGCTGGCCCTGTTGGTCTTCGCGAGGGTGAGGGAGAGCTCCGCGTCCGTTACNCGTCCGTTACGTCAAGTGTCGTCGCCACGCCCTCGCGAAAGCCCGTCTCCGCAAGCTTCAGCGCCTCGTTGGCCTGCTCTATCACAACCGCTGAAGCCTTGTATATGGCCTCCGCCTCCTGAAGGGCGTCGCGTGATGTGCGTGCCTCAAGAGCTATTGCGTCTTTAAGCTCCAGGAGGGAGATTTCCACGTCGCTCAATGTGGCCTCCTGCTGCATGACCAGCCCGGAGGAGCTGCCGCCGTTGAAGATAGGCATCGTAAAGGTGACGCCAGCCACCCAGACTTCCCGGTCGCCGTCCAGCTTTGAGGCCTCGTCGGCGGTGAAGCCATACTCACCGAATGCGGCTATTGTCGGCAGATTATCAGCTTTGGCGATTGATAAGGCTTTTTCTGAAACGTTCCGCGCGAGGAGCAGCGCCTTCATCTCGGGACGTTTGTCCAGAGAGCGCTCTATGACATCCTCAAGGGAAGGTATTGCGGTCTCCACATACTCAAGAGTTCCCATCGGCACAGTTGGCGCGTTCTGGTCGAGGGCGAGGAGGTTGTTCAGCTTTGCGCGCGCCTCGAGGACGGCATTGTCGGCGGAGATGAGGGGCACCTCGGCGTTGGCTGCATCCACCTCGGAGCGCAGCACCTCCAGACGGTTGGTGACCCCGGCCTTGTAGCGTTTCTTTGCTACCTCAAGGTGCCGTTTGCGCTGCTCAAGGGTGGCGGCTGCGAGTCCGCGAGCCTCAATTGCGTATAGGTAACCGTAAAAAGCGTCGTGTACCGCGAGGGTGACCTGACGGCGGGCGGATGATATCTCCTCGTCGCTGCGCTCGCGCTCGCCCTTAGCTGCGTCAATCGCCCCGGAGACCTTTCCGAAACTGTAGATAAGCTGGGTCGCCGTGGCTTTGACGTGGTACTGGTCGATTGAGTCTACGTCTGCGGTCGGGTTGAAATCCAGGGCGGATTCATCCCGGGTTTTGAGGTATCCAGCGCTCAAGTCGACCTGAGGATAGATGGTTGACTTAACTTCCTTGACCACGCCTTCGAGGCGGCTCTTTCCCTGCTCCGCGTGCTTGACGGCGAAGCTGTTTTCAACTGCGATATTCACCGCCTCATCTATAGTAAGGACGTTTTCAGAGGCGAAAGAGGGGAGGGCGATAAAGATACAGATAACTGCGAGGGCTACTCTTTTCATTGGCTTATCCATTTTTACAGATTCAAATTTTGCCGTAACCAAACGAAGATAAGCCGTTCAGCACCCTTTGGCAACTCTCTTTCAAAAAATCGCGCTGGCAACATTGGCGTTTAAAGTTTGCAGGACAAGAATGGCTCGCCTGCGGGTTGGCATTCTTGAAGATTTATTGCAAGGTTTTTCTTTGTTTGAGATGGTCAAGGCCCCAAGCAACCGCAGCGCAAGCCATTGCTAACAAGAAAGATATTAAGAACGTCCTCACTCCCCCCATCAGGTGTTCTCGACTGAAAAAGGGTACCCCATGGTAGAGAATTGGAAAGAGCGTCCATCCGAGCAGATTGAGAGCACCAAGAAACTCGATGGAAAAGGCGGCCGCCAGGAGCAACGCTAGCTTCCACTCCTTTGGTTTGATTAGGCCATAGAACAATCCTATTTGCCCGCCCAGCCAGACGATCAGAGCAATGATGTCAACTATTTCTGGGGTACCATAGGTTTCGGACCAGCCTAGTATCCCGATGGTTGATAGGGCAATAATGGCCCCGAGTAAAAGGAAGTATTGGACCTTTTTGTTTACTCCACCCATACCGGCAACACTCCTCCAAGTCCTTTAAGGTTTGGGAAAAGATCCTCGTCACAATCTCCAACGTCTATGCATCCTGCTGATCCCGGGCGTTCCCCACCGTGCGGTAAGATAACTTTTGTGCCAGCCTGAGGGGTTACCCGCCTACCTGGAGAGCTTGGAACCAATAGCTGCCAATGCACAGCAAAACACCAGGAAAGATGTAGCCGCAAATTGCATGAATGGATAGATGAATTGTCCGTTTTTGATTTCCCCGTATTTCTGGATGAGGGCTGGGAAAAAGAGCTTGCCAAGAGCCAAATTAGTTGCTGCTCCTAAAATCCCAAGCAGCACAGACAATAAACATATTTCGGTGATGTCCAGCACGTTGCTTTTCGATCTGAAAAGTAAATACAAGCTAAGGAGGAACCCAGCAAAGGCTAAAAAGTTCATCCAGGCTGGGCTATTGAAAGATTCAAGCCATCCCAGTAGAGAAGCCCCAGCCAAGATAATGGCTGAACCCACAAACATAGCGCTGAGAAAATGCCTTCCTATTCTACCCATAGCGGCAAGACTCCTCTCATCTCCTCAAATTTTGGGAAAAGCTTATTGTCGTCTTCGCCGACGTCTATGCACCCAGCTGACCCTGGAATGCATCCCCCGTGCAGGAAGAATCCCTCCCTCCCATGGGTGTCAGTACCAGGCAACGGGTGGAGCGGGGCGCGATAGTTGCCCCAATCCCCAAGAAAGCTTCTCCAGGGCATGGTCCAGCTTATATCATCCGTATCCAAGAGATATTTTCCGGGAGGAATTGGCCCTTCGTTTTTCTTTGTGAAATCTGTTTCTCCCGGAATTCCCGAAGTAGCCGGGTATCGGTTGAAGGTTACCCGTCCAAATTCTTTCGAGGCGGGGTCACGATCAAGCAAATAACACTTTAGTCCGGTGAACTTTTTTTGGAATCACTCGAAAGGATGAAATAGGGAGAAGCGGGTAGGGCGGATTGAGCGGTAGCGAAAATCAGAAATAAGGAAAGAACCTCATTCGACTGGTTTTCAATCCTACCGTGAAATTAAAGAGGGCTCCTTTTGGAGCCCCCTTTGCCGTCAGTGGAGTGGGGAGTGTTCCTCCACCAATCAGCCTAGCGCTTGCGTCAAATCATCCAGTATATCGTCGATGTTTTCGATGCCGATGCTGAGCCTCACGTAGTCGGGGGTGACGCCTGTGGCGGCGAGCTCTTCACCGCTTAGCTGTGAGTGGGTGGTGGAGGCCGGGTGTATGGCGAGGCTCTTCGCGTCGCCGATGTTGGCGACGTGGCTGAAGAGGCTTAACGCGTCGATGAATTTTTTGCCCGCCTCCGCGCCGCCCTTTATACCGAAGCCGATGAGCGCCCCAAAGCCGCCTGTGAGGTATTTTACGGCGTTGGCGTTGGTGGGGTGCGCGGCGCTGCCGGGGTAGGTCACCCAGTCGACGTTGGGGTGCACCTTTAAAAAGCCGGCGACCTTTATCGCGTTCTCGCAGTGGCGCTCCATCCTAAGCGTAAGGGTTTCGAGCCCCTGTAGGATGAGGAAGGCGTTGAAGGGAGAGAGGCAAGCGCCGGTGTCGCGTAGGAGCACTGTCCTTATGCGGATGGCGTAGGCGATATTACCCACCGCTTCGGTCCATACGACGCCATGGTAGGAATCCTCCGGCTCGGTGAACATGGGGAATTTGCCGGAGGCTGCCCAATCGAAGTTGCCTGAGTCAACTACTGCGCCCGCTATCGAAGTGCCGTGGCCGCCGCAGAACTTGGTGAGGGAGTGGACTACGATATCCGCGCCGTGCTCAATGGGGCGGCAGAGGTGCGGCGTCGCGGCGGTGTTGTCGACTATAAGAGGTATCCCCGCTTCGTGGGCGGTCTTCGCTACCGCTTCGAAGTCAGGTACGTCGAGGCCGGGGTTTCCGATGGTTTCAAGAAATACCGCCTTTGTGTTTTCCTTTATCGCTCCCTTTAACTCCGCCAGGTCGTCAACGTTGACGAAGCTGGTAGTTATCCCGTACTGGGGGAGGGTGTTTAAAAGGAGGTTGAAGGTGCCACCGTAGAGCTTAGATGATGCGACGATGTGGTCGCCCGCGCGGCATATATTGAGGATGGCGTAGGTTATAGCCGCCGAGCCGGAAGCGGTGGCGACCGCCGCCGCTCCACCTTCGAGCATTGCAATGCGCTCTTCTAGCACAGCCGTGGTGGGGTTTGTTATCCGCGTGTAAATGTTGCCGAGCTCCTTTAGCGCGAAGAGGTTCTCCGCATGTTCGGTATCGCGGAAGAGGAAGCTCGTTGTCTGGTGTATGGGCAGCGCGCGGCTGCCGAAGTCCGAGTCCGGGGTCTGCCCTCCGTGTAGGGCCACTGTCTCTCGTCGCCAATTGCTCATTTTTTCCTCGTTTCTATATGCACCTAAAATGTACGTAATTAAGTTAAGAAAAAGTTTACCATCCCACTTGTTGTTTGTGTAGTGGAAAAATGTAAAATAATTCAAAAAAAATGCACAAAATAACGCAAATATAAGTGAAATAGGCGCACTTCTCAAGAGCCCCGGAACTATCACAGAGTTTGAAAGTGGTTAATTTGAGGAGGGTTTTGCTTCGCTTACCTTGCGCGCGCCAGGTTTTATGATGTCGGAGCAGAAGGCATTGGAGCGGGCTGATTCTACCATCGCTTTTATTGCGCTGACCTTGAGGCGGCCAAGCTGTATGTTTCTGACCTTGCCCTCCGCGTCGAGTACGAAGAAGGTTGGGGTGCCTACGACGCCGTATTTTTCAGCGACGACATAGTAGTCCTCAGTAGGTATGTCGTAGGTGAGGGGAAGCTTTAGCTTGTGTTTGTCTATGAAGGGTAGGACAAAGTTGTCGAACTCGTGCCCGTCAAGGCCGATCGCTATTATCTCAACGTCGGTGTCCTTTACCTCTTCATTATATTCGTCGATATCGGGCATTTCCGCCTGGCAGGGAAAGCAGAAGAAGCTCCAGAAAACCAAGACTTTTATCTTCCCGGTGCAGCCTTCTCCGGCGCAGACTTCACTTTTTCCGTCGATGGTCTTGAGGGTAAAGCCGGGGGCTAGGTCGCCAACTCTCACCACGCCGGTGGTAGCGGGGATGTTTTCAGCGTATGATGTAGTCGATATTATGAGCGCAAGTGAGATTGCGACCGCCGCATAAATTAAACGTGACAAAGTAACTACGCTCCTGAAAAGATAATTTTTATGCCTGATAAAAAAATGATGCTGCTGCACGGTCTTGGCGTGGACCATCGGATGTGGAATTTCACGCGGCAAAGGCTCGTATCCGAGGCTGAAATCTTTGCGCCTGACCTCCCCGGTTTCGGCTTTAAAGAGCCCTTTGGGGAGCTTTCATCGGTATCCGTGGAAACATACGCGGACCATGTGGCGGAGCAAATACGCTCGACGGGCGCTGAAAGTGTCGCCCTCGCCGGATATTCATTCGGAGGGACAATAGCATTATTGACGGCGCTTCGCCACCCCGAACTGGTCTCTTCTCTAGCGCTTGTATGCACTTCCGCCTGTTGGTATTCGGGCCGGGAGTTCACCCGCCCGCTTTTGCGGGCTCCCTTCTCAAATATAGGGATGCTCTTCCTGGGGGTCGGGATGCGCTGGGCGCTGACCCGGTATATTAAAGGAAAGCGAAACCGTGAAGTTATGCTCGATATGATGAAGAGGGCTGATCGGCGGACCGAGGTGCATATCCTCAACCTTCTCGGAGACCTCGATTTGAGGCCTAGACTGACTGAGCTAAAGGTGCCGGTAACTGTCATCGCGGGTGGCCGTGACCTTATTGCAAAGCCACGCCATCAGCTGGAGTTTGCAAAGGGAATTAAAAACGTGGACCTCCACCTTGAACCGGCACTGGACCATTATTACTGTGTCTCCGAGCCAAGGCTCCTTGCGTCGCGCCTTGAAAACTTTCTCGAAAGGTAGGGTTGTATAAGAAGATGAAACTCTCGGAAGAGATTAAGGAATATCTAAATGCGGCGGAGTTTGCCTTTCTGTGCCTCAAGGTCGATCTGGGCGGGGGAGAGGAGAATATCCTCATCGTAAAATCGACGGGTGATCTCTTAAGGGGGCTTAAGGAAGAGAACGCCGAAGTGCGCGTCGGTTGGATTGCCGAGGCCACCGAGGCTGGGCCGGTAGTCTGCCTTACCCTTGTATCGCGCAGTAAGAGCAGCGGGGAGCTGGTGGGCGAGACTTTCTTTGACGTTTTTTTGGATGAGGATTATGAAGCGCTAAAGGAGATACTTTCCCAGCCTCGTCTCAAGGTAGCCATGTTCGACGAGAATATGGACGTAGCATGGCTCGCCGAAGCAATTTGGGGAGAGCTTGAGCGCATCTGCGCGGAGCAGGCACTCGACAAAGCCGAAGAGGCTGCCAGCAAAGTCGAAAAGCCTGATTTCACCCGCGCCAGAGAGCTCTTTCAGGAGAAGGTGCCAATGGACACGCTTGTCTCCTCGGCCTATCACGGACTTAACGCATGAGCGGAGTCGATAAGGCACTTTTAAAAAAAGAGGCTAAGCTCGACCGCATGCTGGCAGATTCCGGTGGCGGAGTGCTGGCGTTCTCCGGTGGGGTTGACTCGTCATATCTCCTCTCACGCGCTGTGAAAGCTTTGGGAGAACGCCTTATAGCGGTCACTGCGGTTACTCCATTTCTACCTGATGGAGAGGAGGATAGCGCTCTTAGAACCGCCATCGCGCTCGATGCCCGCCATGAGATAGTCCGCCCTGACGTGCTCTCTTCCCAGAGGGTGGTTAAAAATCCCTCCGACAGATGCTACCACTGTAAGAGGGAGATATTCACAACGATCAAAGCGGTTGCCGTGGAGGCGGGACTAAGCACGATATTTGACGGCACAAACGCCAGCGACGCCTCTGAGCGGCGGCCGGGGTTAGCGGCGCTTGATGAGCTTGGAGTGGTGAGCCCTCTGGCGGAATGCGGCATTACAAAGGATGAGGTGAGGGCGCTTGCGCATGCAGCCGGTCTGCCGAATTGGGCGGACCCGCCACAGACCTGTCTGGCAACGCGCTTTCCATATGGTACCCCGTTGACCAAGGAGGGCTTAAGGCGAATCGGCAGGGCGGAGGCGGCCCTCCATTCATTGGGGCTTGGAAACCTTAGGCTAAGGAGCCACGGAGATATAGGGCGCCTTGAGCTCCCTTTAGAGAACCTCTCCGAAGCCGTGGGGGCACTCAGGGAAGATATAGTCGAAATAGCCCATTCGGCGGGCTTTAAATATATAACGCTGGACATTGAGGGTTACCGTTTCGGTTCGATGGATGAGCCGTTAAAGGACGCGGAGGGCTCCGTTGACTCCTGAATATCTTAAAACCCTCCTCGCAAGGTTTAAATCCGGAGAGGTCGACGAGGGTGCGGTGGTCGAAGAGCTCGCCAAATTCTCCTTCGAGGAGGTGGGCTTCGCCAAGATAGACCATAACCGCGCTATGCGTACCGGCTACCCCGAGGTGATTTTCGGGGAGGGAAAGCGTCCGGAGCAGGTTGCCGAGATATTCGTAAATCTTGCTGCCCGCAACGAGGTCGTACTTTGCACGAGGGCGAGCGGCGAGATAGCCGAGGCGGTGAAGAAGCGCTTTGCCGCCGCGGTATATGACAACCTCTCACGTATAGTCATGACGCCGCCATCCAAAAAGGAACGGGTAGGCGAGGTGGCGCTTGCCTGCGCCGGTACCAGCGACCTTCCCGTTGCAGAGGAGGCGGCGCAGGTTATGGAGGCTTTCGGCTCCAACGTGAAGCGCCTCTACGACGTGGGAGTAGCGGGCGTTCACCGCCTTCTGAGCCACGTTGATACCCTCAAGAGCGCCAACTGCGTAGTTGCGGTGGCGGGTATGGAGGGGGCGCTGCCCTCCGTTGTCGCCGGGCTCGTCAAGGTTCCTGTAATAGCTGTTCCTACATCCGTCGGCTACGGCTCGGCTTTCGGCGGCATCGCCGCGCTACTCACGATGCTGAACTCCTGCGCCAGCGGAGTCTCCGTAGTCAATATAGACAATGGCTTCGGTGCCGGAGTGCAGGCTGATATGATAAACAAGCTGGCGGTAAAGGGCGGAGGCGCCTCGAGGTGAGCCGTTCCATATTTTTCAAAACCGATGCGGGGGTAAGCGGCGACATGTTCGTCGGCTCACTCATCGCTCTGGGGGTGCCGTTGGAAACGCTGGAGGAGTCGGTCGGGCGGCTCGGCTTAGAGGGGATTTCTCTAAGGGCCGAAAACGTCAGACGCGCCGGAGTCGAGGCGGTTAAGTTCTCCGTGTTGGAGGCCGGAACGGGTGAGGATATAGAAGTTGCCAAGGGAGAGCAGCCTCATAGGGGCCTTTCCGACATCATTGAGATAATTAAAAGAGGCTCCTTCTCCCCATCCGTTGAAGAGGCGGCGATATCAATATTCAGAAAGCTGGCTGAGGCAGAGAGCCGGGTGCATCAGGTGCCCGTCGAAGAGCTCCATTTTCACGAGGTCGGAGCGCTTGACTCCATAGTAGACGTCTTGTGCGCCTCGGTGGGGCTTAACTGGCTTGAGGTAGAGGAGTGCCATTGCCTGCCTCCGGTGCTTGGCGCTGGAGAGGTCGTCTGCGCACACGGCGTAATTGCCGTGCCTGCCCCGGCTACCCTGGAGATACTCTCCGGGCGGCCATTTAGGAACCCGCGCTTTGAGACTCCTCCGGGTGAGCTCACCACCCCCACGGGGGCAGCCCTTCTCGACCATTTTTGCAAAGAGTTCTCCGCCCCGCCTCTTTTTACCCCTGAGAGCGAGGGCTTTGGCGCGGGGGGCAGGGAACTCGATTTTCCGAACATTTTAAGAGCGACAATGGGGACTATATAGCCATGGTGTGCTCTTTGACCATTATCTTAAAAGGACTATCAGGTAGATGAACTCGACGAAGGTTGCCGAGCATAGAGTATCTCACGATAGCGCCCGTACGGGGCGTATATACAAGATGGCTCCCAGAGGCTCCTCCTGGGCCTGCCGCTGTAGCGGGTGCAGGAACTTTGACCTAATAAGACCAAATGGTTACCCGATAGAATTCAAGTTACTTCTCAAGTCTCTTGGGATAAACCCGAAGAAGGAAGCCCGGTTGAAATACCTCATTCCCTCCGGGGAAGGCGAGGCACTTTACGCAGGCACCTATGGTTTTATCGGAGAGATGTACGAGTCAAGCGATACACCACCGGTTATCGCCGGGCAGGACGTTTTCGAGCCCCTGGGTGGAAAAGTTTGGGTGTCTATCCGCCCATGGCTTGAGCCGCCGGGAGTATGGTATGGAAAGCCTACGCTTCGCCTGGAATTCCTGATGGTGCTCCCTTGGCTATTGGATGAAGAGCCGCTTGAGGTGCGGGAGGTGAGGTGCGCCGGATGACCCTTCCAGTTAAGCCCTCACTGCTGATACTCGACTGCGACGGCGTGCTTGTGAGCTCCCGCGAGGCTAATATTGCCTACTATAACCACATGCTTGAAAACTTCGGCATGCCATTGGTTTCCCCGGACGATGCAAAGAGGGTGGGAATATTCCACTCACATTCGACGAAGCAGGTGATAGAAATATTTTTTCCAGAGAGTGTGAGGGGGGCGGTTATGGAGTACGCGGCCGACCTCGATTACTCCGAATTTGCAGCGTTGGTAAACCCTGAACCCGGCTGGGAGGATGCCCTCCTTAAGATCTCAGAAAAGATGCGCATCTGTGTCGCCACCAACCGGGGCCACTCTGCAAACGCCCTGCTTGATGCCGCTAACCTTGCCACCTATATAGATAGGGTCTTTACAATTCACGACGTAAAAAACCCCAAGCCGGCCCCGGATATTTTAAAGCTGGCGCTGGATGTTTTCGATACGGATGCAGGGGATGCCCTCTACGTGGGCGATTCAGAGCTTGACCTTAAAGCCGCCCAAGCGGCGGCGGTCCCATTCGTAGGGTTTCGCCTCGAAGCGCCCTTGAGTATAGGCACACCCGCGGAACTTGAGGTATTATTGAGATAACACTGCTTAATCTTAACCCTTCAAGGAGATTGCCATGAGCCAGAAAGACCATTACAACCAGAGCGATTCCAGCACACTCAAGCGCGGCTGTCAGGCAAGCGACGACGTGACAGACCTCTGCCCATGTGGCTCCGGGAAGCCCTTCGTCAAGTGCCACGGCAAACCCTGTGACTGCGGCTCCGGAAAACCGAGCTACAAGTGCTGCCACGCAAGTGACTTCTAAGGGTAAAACATCTGAAAGCAAAGAAGACGAAGCGCGACAGATAATCCTCCTCATAGAGGACAACCCACGGGTAACCACAGGGCTTGTCTGCGCGATTGAGGAGCAGGGGCTCGATTGCGTTCACGTCAATGACGGCGTCAGCGGGTGGGAGGTTTACGACAAGCTCCGGCCCGATGGCGTGGTTATGGCTTTGCGGCCGCTGGGTTTTCACGGCTTGGCCTTTCTGCGTGCGCTTAAGAATCGAGAGAAACACCTTCCTGTAATTACCCTCTTCTCCAAGGGGGAAAACCAACTCGCAGTTGAATCACTGAAGGCCGGGGCTGAGGAAACATTCAGGCGAAACGCCGATCCCTTGACTATAGCGGAGTCGATGGTAAGCCTCCTTAAACGAGTGGAGGAGCGCCGCCGCATAGAGGCTGCCTGGATCAAGGCCAGCGAAAAGACGGTCCCGGACCTTGAGCGGATTCTCACTGAAGCGCCAACGGCGCTGGTATGCGCTGACGCGATGAAAAATATCGCCTTCGCCAACAGGCGTGCCGCGCTCTTGCTTGGTAAGCCACCCCATGCACTTGTGGGCAGTCCCCTTGGAGATCTTGTCGCGGAGAATATGCGCGAAGGTTGGCTTAGCGCCCTCTACAGGGGCGCTGCGAGCTCCACCGGCTATGGCGCTGAGGTGCGTATCCGCCGTGGCGCCGATGAGTGGTTTGCCTCAAAGATAAACGCGGTAACCAACTCCGGCGGCAGGGGAGTCATAATATCGATCCACGATATGACGCGGGAAAAACTTGTAGAGCGACAGTTGATTGAGTCAAAGCGCCTCGCGAGCCTCGGAAATCTGGTCGATGGGGTAGCCCACGAGATAAGAAACCCGGTAATAACAATTGGAGGTTTTGCAAGAAAAGCGCTTGCGGCGCTGCCGGAGGACTCTCCGGCGCGATCATACCTGGAGATAGCCCTGACTGACGTCAAGCGGCTTGAGGCGATGGTAACTGAGATCGAGGGATACGTCTCCTTTACCAAAAATCGCAACGGCGACTTTGAGGAGGTCGACCTCGGGCGCGTCATCGCGGCCTCGGTTGAAAGGGTGAAGTCGCGTAGCGGCGGAAAGACACCCGAACTCATGCGAGGCGAGCTTTGTGAGGAGGTCCTCTCCGTGGTTGGCTCCAAGGCCCTTTTAATCGAGCTCTTTGCAACGATATTGGAGAATGCCTTTGAAGCTGTCATGGATGGCGGAAATGTAACCCTCTCCGTCTGCCGTATAGATGATTGGGCGCGGGTGACGGTAACCGATACCGGCGTGGGAATTAAAGATGAGGATATGGAGAAGGTCTTCGACCCCTTTTACACCTCCAAGATGAGAGGCGTAGGGATGGGGCTAGCCAAGGCTTACATGATAGTTGAAGACCATAGGGGGCAGATTCGCTTCGTATCAAGGGCGGGCGAGGGGACGACATGCACCGTTCTCTTGCCTCTGGAGCGCCGCGAATCGGGGAGGGTTGACAGGTGAGGGGGCTGCTCTTGACTACCTTCATTATCTTAACCGTCGCCGTCTCGCTATCGCACGGAGACATCTACCGGCGAAAGAGCGCGGATGGCACCGTTACCTTCACGGATACTCCCACAACGGCAGATTATGAGCTGGTCATACGTGAGGGGCCCGAGGTGCTGCCCTGGCGCGAATACGCAAGGATACAGGCAGACCGCAGCGATATAGACCCTGAGCTTGTAGAGGCGGTTATTTATGTCGAATCAGGTGAGCGGATACACGCGGTATCGTCAAAGGGTGCAAAGGGGCTCATGCAACTTATGGATGATACCGCAGAGGAGCTAGGGGTGGACGACCCGATGGAGCCGAGACAGAACGTCCGCGGGGGGGTTCTCTATCTGGCGGCGCTCATCGAAAAGTTCGGCGGCAAACTTGAGCACGCATTGGCGGCATACAATGCCGGACCCGGCGCGGTTGAGAAATTCGGCGGAATACCTCCTTACCCGGAGACGGAGAATTTCGTAAAGCGAGTGATGGAAATTTACCGGGCGAAAAAAAACTGACAAATTAGCCCTTGACTTGATGGGTCAGATTGGGCAAAATCCGCTCTCACTCTGAGCGCGGGAATAACTCAGTGGTAGAGTACGACCTTGCCAAGGTCGAAGTCGCGGGTTCGAATCCCGTTTCCCGCTCCAGCAAAAACAGCCCTCGGGCTGCTTGAAGATATGCCGGTCTT
>PKTU01000070.1 GCA_002869005.1 Deltaproteobacteria bacterium | reverse complement strand
CCATGGTCCTCCATCTTTGCCATAGCCAGAAACCATTACAAGCTATTAAACGAATGTAGAAGGTCTTAGCTTTGGAGAGAGCTTTTAGCTCCTACCTGACTTAGATTGAAAAAGCGCCCGCCAATCGCTTGCGGGGGCTTTTTTATGCGGCGGTCTTAGTCGGGCGGAGAGATGTCATCCGCCAGTATCTTCTTTGAAATTATAGCTTTAAGCTCATCTGTGAGGACGCCGGCTTCATGGAGGGCATGAAGATACTGTACCTTTTCAAAGGTCTTCATCTGGTCGAGCCCGTCAACGTTTATGACCACGTTTTCCTTCTTCTCGACATGATCCTCTCCCGAGTAGGAGATTGATATATCCACGTCTTTGCCGCCGCCGTTATTATCCTCTCCATTACCTATCGCTATGTTGATTGAACGCTCCGAAGAGGTTGGGGAGATATTTATCTGAAAAGAGATATTTGAGCCGTCCTTGCCGTTAACCACCTGCTTTTTAACTTTTCGCGACTCGGCTAGCTCTTTTACGCCTTTAAGCTGCTCCTTGACTTTAGCCGAGGGCACTTTTACATCGGTCCAACTCGTGTTCCCCTCATTTTCAAAGGGGAAGAGCTCTATGTAGGACTTGAGGAGGTCGAGGTTGTTCTCACCGGCATCTATGAATTGGACGCCGGTGTAATAATTGCCCGGTTTATCCGGATCCACGAAAGCGTATAACGCCTTGCCGACCACCAGGCAAGGTATGTTGTCCAGAAACATTTTTAGGGGAAATATTTTTCCAACGCCAATGGGAAAGTTTGATAGGAGCTTGCAGCCGCCCTGCCCGAAATCCTTGGAGACGACTTCGGCGTAGACCTCCTTAAAGCGCGGCGTCAAAAGCTGAACCCGCAGCCGGTCCTCTATGCGTCTGTGTTTTCTAGGCTTTGTGAACAAGTTACCCCCTATACGATACCCGCCGTTTGGAGCAAGCGGCAACCAACGGCGACTTTTAACTCAGACAGTAGGGAACCCTACGGCAATACTTGGTAAAAACTTAACACAAACACTTTAAAAAGGCTAGTTAAGAGGAGCGCTGCCCCCTCTTCCGGCGCTCTTTGAACTTTAGTTTTACTTGAAGCCCCACTTCTCAAAGTACTTCCAGCGTTCGGTTAGGCGGATCTCCTCCAGCTGGTCCAGCGCGGTGGCATTGATCAGCGGCGGACGTGAACTTTTGGATTCTTCGAGAATTGCCAGGAATGCTTCTCCATGCTGCTTCGCGAGGAGATATTTGGGCGCGGAATATTCGATGATGGGGTGGTCGTCGCTGTTAACCATTGAGACCCCTTTTATAAGAGCATCGACGCCTGGGGTATCCAGATAAAAGAAGCTCATTAGCTGGGGAAAGGTCTCGATCCCAAGGTGCCCAAGAATATCTTTTGCGGAGGTATCGAAGGACATCGCCTTGATGGAGGGCCAGTCTAGCGAGAGTGGGTCTTTCGACCCTATGACCAGAGCGTCGGTATTCACCACCCAGACGTTGACGTAGGGGAAGGTGAGGTGCATCGTCTTTATAAGAGTTTTGAAGTGTTCCTCATCCATCCTGTAGTAGGGAAGCCACTGGCAGAAGACCCCGCCCTCTTTGAGCCTCTTTATCGACGCTTTGAAAAAATCGTCGGTGAAGAGGTTTGCGTTGCCGGTCTGCCAGGGGTGGGAGGGCTCCGAGATTATAATGTCATACGCTCGCGGCATAGCGTCGAGCCATGTCCGCCCATCGAGGAGCTTCAATGTCACGCGGGGAGAATCCATGGCGTCGTCGGTGACGTCTTTGAAGTAGGCAGCCGCCTCGGCCACAGCAGGTGAAATTTCGATACAGTCTACCCTGGTTCTGTCATTTGAAAGCGCAGCGTTTAAGGTCATGCCCGTGCCGAGCCCTATGACGAGAGCGTCCTCCGCTTCGGGCAGATAGAGCAAGGGGAGGAGGCCCAGAAAGGACTGCGTAAGGTCGTCGCTCCTCCCCATTTTCACCGCGCCTCCGTCAGTTTTACCGTTAACCCTCAGAAAACGGCCTCTCGGGCTCTCCACCACCGCTACAGTTGCCGAGGGCCCCTCACGGTAAAAGAGCATTTTGTAGCTATCTACAAAGGTTTTTACTCCGCTCTCCATGTTTGATAGCGCGTCTCCGTAGACGTATATTCCAGAGTTCATCGCAAGGGGTCGCCAACTTCTCATGGCGAATACCCCGGTGATTGCGAGGGCGATAATGACGGTAATAGCCGCGAAGCGTTTTTTTGCAGCCCACTCCGTGAAGAAGGCGGTGAGCCATGCCGCCACCATCATATTTGCGGCGGCCCCCAGAAGGAGGGTCATCTCGATGCCGATTAGCGGTATCAGGGCGAATCCCGCGACGAATGAGCCCGCGATGCACCCAAGCGTGTTGACTGCGTATGAGTCCGCAATCGTCCGCCCGATGTTGAACTTCCGCTGGCCCATGAAGATACGCGTCACAAGCGGAAAGAGCATCCCGCTACCGAACGCGGGGATGAACATTATCCCGAAGCAGATGATGAACTCCACCAGGGTTACGGTTCGCCAGGAGGTATCCATTCTAAAGAGGCCTACCAACTGGTCGGGGAGCATACCTATCGCCACGGTTGAGACAAACACCGCGACTCCGACAATCAATTGTACGGCTGCGAAGGCTTTAACCGGGCTCTTTATCCGGTCTACGAATTTTCCCATGACCATGCTGCCTAAGGCGAGGCCGATTAGGTAGGTCGTCAGCATCGTCGCGAAGGCATATACGGAGGTGCCGAAAACGAGGATAAGGGCGCGGCTCCAGGAGACCTCATATAAAAGCCCCAAAAAGCCTGTAACCGCGAAGGCCGCCAAACAAGCGTAAGCCTCTACGCGGGTAACGGTTGAATTTTCGACAGAGGGTTGACTTACAGCCTTTTTGGGGAGGGGCCTGCCCCGCGCGGCCCAAATGCTCGCGACGCCTATCCCGAGGTTTATGGCGGCGGCTATCCATAAGGTCGCCTGAAGTCCCAATGACGGTATCAGGAAAAATGCGCTGACAAAGCTCCCCGCAGCGGCCCCGAAGGTGTTGAGGGAAAATATCAGCCCATAATCCCGCCCTACATAGTCTGGAGATCTGGTCAAAAAATCGCCCACTACAGGCACCGTTGCGCCCATGAGCACGGTGGGAGGCAGAAGCACCAACCCTGCTATAGCTACCCTTGCCATCGTAAGGGCCATAGGGCTGTCGAATAATAGGGGGAAGACTCCGTGGTGAGCGTACTGCGCCAGATCAAGTATCGGGTTAAAGAGGAGGGCGTAAATTCCGATGCCGAGCTCAAGGAGGCCGTAAAAAAGAAGGGGAGATTTGAAGCGCTCGTTGTTCTTTCCCGCCAGATAGCTGCCCAAGGCAAGGCCAAGGAAGAATACGCCCAAAACCGTGGAGATGGCGTGGGTTGCGCTGCCGAAAACCAGCACTATGAGGCGGCTCCATATCACTTGATATATCAGCCCGCAGGCGCCCGATAGGGTAAATAGGGCGGCGGTGAAAGCGTAAAGGTCGTTTCTGCGCGGGGGCAGAGATATCTTGGACGGGTCGACGGCCGTAAGGATTCGGTCTTTAGCGCCAGAGCTGCCCTCTGCGGGCGGCTTGGGTTTTCTGCCCTTGGTCATGGATTTGAACCTGCTTGATTGGCTGAATTTAAGGAAGTGGCTAGCGCCGCAAATTTGCGGCAGTTGCCCCTTTAGTTGGGTTGAGATGTTCTCATAAATCCACCGGCGCAACCAGCCAAATAAGGAATTAGGAGGTGGTTGCTACCGCTTTCGTTTATTTAAGAGCTTATGGGATTTATAATAACCGGCCCTCGTGAGGTTGGGGCCGAACTCCTCCTCCAGCTCCTCGCACTTGTGGTCGAATTTGACGCCGAAGCCGTTTGTTGCGCTACGCCAAACCAACCCTTTTGCGACCACTCTTCTGCCGGTTGGCAGCAAAACCCTTATGAAAACATCTGAACCGACGGGCAAAATTGCCGGTGATATGATAAAGGCCCCGCAATCCGAGATATCCTTAGTCTTAAGAATCTGCCCCTCAATCGTCGAGGTCCTGCCTGTGCATACCGTAACCGGCAGGGATATGTTGACTCTTTCGGAAGCCCTCTCAACCCATTGGTCCATTTACCGTTCCCCGCTGCATAAAAGTGCAATGAAGCATATGAGACCGCTCTAAAACTTCCTTTGGTCCCTTGATTGTACCAGACAAGGCAACACTTTCAGCAATAGCTAATGACAAAAGAGAGTGTCTGACGGATAAATTGGAGCGGATAAAGTGCCTATAGAGTTCAAAATGGATACGCTGAGGGATGAAAAACCACTCATTTGAGTGATTTATTCTAAGCTAAAATTTTTTAGTATGATAAAAAAGCAGTTTTTTCCCCTCCGATAAGAGCAAACCCGGAGCGATCCGGGGACGCAGAGCAACGGGGCCCACGAGGTCAGCCGAGCCGCCGAAGAGGAAAGCGCTCACCCTATGCGAGCGCCTCCACTTCATTTTCAGGAAGTAGGGGCGAAGTAACTCTCTCAAAAGAAGGGGGTCGGGCGATGATGAAAAACACTCCTGGCATAAATCGGCCTAAAGCCGCACTTGTAAAAATACCACTCAAAAAATTGGCGGTTATAACACTTGTAGCCTCTTCCCAGCTCTTGGGCTTTGCCTTCGCGGGTATGAACTCCTCCGGTATGGCTTTGGTGCCCAAACAGGAGCTTTTGTCGCAGATAAAAGAGGGCTCGGCGCATGATGCGGAGAACCTCTTAAAAAAGCATTCCTTTGACAGCGACCTGCTTGGGATGGCTCTGCATAAAACTATCAAATGCGACGGCTTCACCCCTGAGGAGAGGCTTCGCCTCATGAGGATGCTCATAAACGAGGGCGCTGATATCGAGTATCGCGATCCGTCGGGGGCGACTCCGCTCATAATCTCGGCAAAGAGCGATCTCGCGGAGGAGAGCGTCTTTCTCCTGGAGAAGGGCGCTTTAAGAGAGGCGACCGACAATAGCGCTAAGAGCGCCCTCGACCACGCCATCGAGCGCTTTGGTTCAGAGAGCCCCGTTGCAAAGGCGCTTACTCCAGCGCCGCAATTCAACGTGCCGATAGTCGACAACATCACCCTCATGATGAAGAAGGGGCACGTCTACATTACCTATGACCTGAGCGGAACCGAGAAAGCCTGTATCAGCCTTGAAGGCTCTCTGGACGGCGGTAAAAGTTACGGAATGAGGTTCGACCATGTGGCAGGCGACATCGGCAGTGATGTCAAAGCCAAAAGGGGTAACCTCATCATCTGGAAAGTTAAGGCGGACTACCCCGAAGGGCTGAACGGCTCAGAGATAATCATGGACGTGGTTGCCGACAAAACGTGCCGGTGAGCAAAAAACAACGCTGCTCTATTTTTTGCCGTTATTCCTGTAGGTGATTTTATACTTGAAGGTGTCGGGGGATAGCCAGTCGAGAGGCGCTCCGTCAACCTCGGCGTAGGGGTACATGAGGTAGTTTAGGGGCGCGCCATCCTGCTTCGGGGTTAGGTCAATGTCGCGGCCGGTGGCAAGCTTGACGCGGTAGGGCTCCACACCTCCCCAATATGCTTCGCGCAAATCCTCCGGCACCGCATCCTTAGGCGTCAACCCACGCTTTAACATCATCTTTCGCACATCGCCTGGGTCCACCGCCACCCAGCCTCTGCCGGGAAGGTAGAACTCCGCCCAGCAGTGCTGCCAGGTTGTTATCTCCTGCCCATCCTCTTTCCCGAGCCTGATGCCGAAGATCTCCCTTGAGGGAATCCCCGCCGCCCTGGCGAGGCTTACGAATATCGAGTGGATATCCGCGCACTTGCCACCCGGATTGCTGAGGAGATTACACACGTCACCCTCACCGCAGCCTCGCGTCTCAGGAGCGCGGTAGGTGTTCTCGCAGGTCCAGTCGTAGATGGCGCGCGCCTTTTCCAGGAGGCTTTCTTTGTCCGCCGTGATCTCTTCGGCAAGATTTTTAACTATACCGTCGGTGGGTCCTAGGTTGGTTGATGCGAGCCATTTGGCATAGTCGCGAGGATCCCACTTCGCGTTCGTCTCCTTTAAGTCGGGAGCCCTTTGCTCCGAGCGGGAGGCATAAAAGGAGAAGGTCAGCTCCCTCTTTCCCGCTCCTTCCGGCCAGAATACGTGGAGCATTGGAGTTGAATAGACGCGGTCGGTCGTTACCTCGGCATTTTCGTAATTGCCGGTGATGCGTATATTTTCAATCAGTTGGTTTTCACCGGATACGGGGTAGGGGATCCAGAGGTCAACCTCTTTACCCTTGGCGCTCTCCGAGAGGTCAAAGTTCATTACCACCGTGCCGCCCGCGCTGCTGGAAGCTATCGCGCCGGATGAGCAAATAAGGCCAAAAAGTATAATTGCGAAAAGCTTCTTCATAAAACGCTCCTAAAGTTATGTTTTGGAGCAAGCTAAACGGTTAGCATTCTTTTGACAAATTAGAAGCTTGAATGAAGTGATGGGCAAACATCGGCGCAATCTATGCTGGCTGAAAAGCTTTTTAAAGGGCTCGAAATGTCCGTAGCTTTTGAGGTGTAAGTACTTATATTCCCAGGCAAAAATAAAGGGTTCACCCCCGGAGGAGCAGAACCCTTTAGCCTATATTCGGAAACTTGTTTTACGATTAGCTATCTCTTTGTTCTTCTATAAGTTTGTTCAACATACCGATGACGGAGCCCACCGATACGGGTTTGTTGAAAAAACCGTTTATTCCGTACTCATGAGCGGTCTCTTTAGTTAGTTTGTCGCTATGGCCCGTCAAGAGAATTATGGGGATATTCTTATCCGTATTCCGTACTCGTTGGGACAGTTCGTGCCCTAACATGCCGGGCATCTTCTCATCAGTTACGATGGCGTTATATGCGGCGGGGTTTTTCTGGTATTCGCTGAGCGCATCGTTAGGGGAGCTAAATGCTTCAACCGTAAAGCCCGCTTTTTCCAGGAGCGATTTAAAAAGCTTCAATATTGATGGCTCGTCCTCAATGTAGATAATAGTACCCGAACCCGTCAGCTTCTTTGGCCTTTTGGCACTAGTTATCTTTGCGGGTTTTTCGCTGCTCTGTGGGAAGAAAATTGAAAATTTGGTGCCCGTGCCGGGTTCGCTCTCCACGGCTATGCCGCCGCCGTTTGCTTTTATGTAAGAGTAGACGACGGATAGCCCCAGACCGCTGCCCTCCCCGGTGGGCTTAGTGCTGAAGAAAGGCTCGAATATCCTCTCTTTTACCTCATCAGTCATGCCGGTCCCGCGGTCCGTTACGTTGATTCTTACAAAATTTTTGCCTTTCAAGCCACCCAGCGCTTCTCGCGTTTTGGCGTCAAGGGTTACACATTGAGCATCTATCTTGACTTTAGCGCCACCTTTGTCAGTGGCTGATTGAGCGTTGACCAGCAGGTTGAAGATGACCTGCGAGACTTGTGTTACGTCAGCTTTAACCAGGCAACTGTCGTCAACCGCTCCTATCTCTATATCCGGCCCATACGCGTTGCTCTTAAGGACCTCATTGACAACTTCATATATAATTTGGCTTATGTTGTAAGACTTTCTGTTCGGATCGGAGGTTTTGCCGTAAGCCATAATCTGTTTGACCAGATCGACTGCCCTGTTGGATGAATTGATTATAGCGTTTAGACTTGTTGTAAAATCATCACGTTGCTTGCTGTCCGCTATATCCGGCGCACTAAGGGCTGCATGGTGGGCATAACCCAATACTACGGAGAGGATATTGTTGAATTCATGGGCGACTCCTCCCGAAAGGGTGCCCAGCGCTTCAAGTTTTTTGGACTCTTGAAGTTTTTTGCTAAGGTGGATGCGCTCCTCCTCCTCCTTTTTCCGCTCGGTTATGTCGAGATTTATCCCAGCCCAGGCTGTAACCGCACCCTCGGAGTTTTTAATTGGCAGGCCCCTTGCGAGGACGGTTTTGATTGTGCCGTCTGTTGCGTAAAACCGGTGCTCATGTTCAAAGGGTTTTCCGCTTGAAACGCTATTATTCCAGAGCTTTACAACATCTTTACGCTGCTCCTCTACAAGCTTGTCCAGCCAGCCGAATTCTATTGCCTCCTCCAGAGTCATGCCTACCATGTCGCACCATGAATCGCTTATGTACCTTGCCTTTCCCTGCGCGTCCGTTAGCCATACCCCGTATGGAATGATCTCTCCCATGATCCGGTGCCTTTGCTCGGACTCTTTCAGCTCTTCAATGGCTTCAACACGCCCCGTCGTCTCTCTTAAGGTTAGGACCATGCCGGAAACTGCGCCCTCCGAATCGTTAACAGGACTTAGCGTCCAATCCCAATAGGTCATGTCCCGCTCAGGGTCGTTGTAAAATTCAAATGGCTTGTCCTTGATGGAGAGCGGTTTCCCTTCATCTCTAACTCTCTTGAAGATTTCAATGTCGTCGTCGCCGGAAAAGAAGCTGAACTGGTCATGCCCAACGAGGTTCTTAATTTTTACTCCGCAAGCCTTTTCATAGGCTTTGTTCGCCGAAATCAGGTTGAAGTCGTTGTCGAAATAAAGAAGCATGGCGTCAGTTGTGTCCATGATCGCGCTGATGAGGGCTTTCTCCCTGAAAAGCTCATCCTCTTTGGCTTTCAGATCGGTCACGTCGGTAAATGTAGCTACTACACCTTCAATTGAGTCCTCAATGGTCCTGTAGGGGAGGACCTTAACGAGAAAGAAGCCGCCGTTGCTAATGCTCACTTCACGTTCAATCGGTTCCAGGTTTTTGAGGACGGCGACTACATCGTCAACGAAGGTAGGATAATCAACTTTGCTTGTTATATGGGCGGCGGGGCGGCCTATGTCTGAGTCGATCAGGTTGAATACGTCACTCATTGCGGGGGTGAATCGCTTGATTTTGAGGTCACGATCCAAAAATAGGGTGGCGACCCTGGAGCTGTTTATGAGGTTGTTCATGTCGCTGTTGGCTACCGCGAGCTCCTCGACTTTGCTCTGAAGTTCCGAGTTGACGGTCACCAACTCTTCGTTCAGCGCCTGTAGCTCCTCTTTGGAAGTCTCCAACTCCTCATTTGATGATTGAAGCTCCTCATTCATGCTCATAAGTTCTTCATTTGAACTTTTGAGCTCCTCATTAGAGGTTTCAAGCTCCTCCACCGTTGATTGAAGCTCCAGCTGATTTAAGCGCAGCTGCTCTTCGAGCTGCCTGACCATGGTATCCGAGGCGGATCCGGGCGGCACGGTGCTCTTTTGGGTCAGGGCGTTTGTCTTCTGGCTGTACTTCCTCTTCGCCGCATCTTCAAAAGTGACGAGGGCGAGTCCGCCTATGGAGGCGGGCTCTTTGAAAGGCTCCACACGGAGGTCGACCAGCGCGGCGTCGGGACCGCTGCCCAGCCTTATGTTCTCATAGGCGGCGGGCTCCTTATCCGTAATGGCTTTATGAACCGCGGCTCTCAAGGCGGGCCGCAGCTCTTCCTTTACCATTTTGAGGATGTCGTTGGTGGGTTCGCCAACGGGGGCTTCTAGGAAACGGCTGGTTTTAGTCGAGTAGTGGACAATCTGGAATTTGTCGTTTATCACCACCGCGGGGGGCGCATAGAGGTTCAGGAGGGCTCTTTCGGCTACCACCCCGATATTGACGGGTTCCCTTGACTTTGGCAGCGAAAGTTCCGGATTGTTGTCCCTTTTCCGGTGTTCATAGTGCATGGGGAAGTCGACGTCCACCGGCGAAAGGGGCTCAAGGCGTGAGTATATTTTGTACTTCTTTTCTGAAGTGGAAAAAAGTGAAGTATGTGGGCCCACCGTCTCCGATGTGCCGAGGAAGAGTACCCCGCCCTCGTTGAGGGACTGGTGCATCATCGGGATGATTTTCCTCTGTATGTCCGGCTCAAGGTATATGAGGAGGTTGCGGCAGCATAACAAGTCCAGCTTGGAAAATGGCGGGTCTCTCAAAAGGTTGTGGGGGGCGAAAACAATAAGCTCACGCACCGATGGCACTACCTGGTAGCGACCCTCTTTGCGAACGAAGAACCTGTTCAGCCTCTCGGAGCTTACGTCGGCGGCGATACTGTCCGGGTATATTCCGGCCCGCGCCGTTGCGATGGCCCCTTCATCTATATCCGTAGCGAAAATCTGGATTTTACAGTGGGATTTAGTTCTTGATGAATATTCCCTGAAGAGGATAGCTATCGAGTATGCCTCCTCGCCAGTGGCGCACCCGGCAACCCAGACGCGGAGCACACCATCCTCTTTGCACTTTAGCATCAACTTTGGAACAACAACCTTCTCCAAAATTTCATAGGCCTCGGGGTCTCTGAAAAAGCTCGTCACTCCAATGAGAACGTCTTTAAACAGCGCCCTTGCTTCCTCCTCGTTGGCCCCAAGAAATTTTGTGTAATCCTCCATCGATTCATAGCCGTTAACGGCCATGCGGCGCTCGACCCTTCTTAAAAGGGTGTTGATTTTGTAATTGTTGAAATTATGTCCGGTTACTTTGTCGACTATCTTGAAAACCTGCTCGATTCGCCGGGACAGCTCATCCTGGCCCAACCCCTCTTTCTTCCTTCGAGCCAGAGATTCGGCGTTGCTTATGTATTCTATCAACTTCCCGGGTATATCCTCCGCGGCAAGTTCAAGGTCGGCAACACCCGTTTGCGATGCGCTCTGCGGCATTCCTGGGTATTTTGCCGATTCTGCGTCCTGCACGACTACTATGCCGCCGGCCTCTTTTATCGCTTTGACCCCCAGAGTCCCGTCGCTTCCAGTGCCTGAGAGGATAACCGCTATTGAGTTGTCTCCCTGGTCCGAAGCGAGGGAACGCAGGAAGCTGTCAACCGGCTGTCTGTGTCCGCGAGGGGCAGTAGGTTGCTCAAGGTGGAGGAGCCCATGTTTAATTAAAAGGTCGTTGTTGGCGGGAATGACATAGATATTGTCGGGTAGAATCTCCATTCCCTCTTCGGCCTTTTGGACCGTCATGCGTGTGTAGCGGTCAAGCAGTTCGCTTAGGAGGCTTTTGTGGTTCGGGTCAAGGTGGGTGACGATGACGAAAGCCATTCCACTGTCGGGAGGCATGTTGGAGAAGAACTTCTCAAGGGCCTCCAGGCCACCCGCGGAGGCGCCGATGCCTACTATCGGGAAACCCCTTTCGGGGAAATTACTCTCTTTTTTATGCCGTCTGGTAGTTTTTGCGGACCTGCCCGATTTACTGCTATCAGTTGACTTTGCTGCCATTAATTGCTCCAGATTCCCCCAGCCGAATTATTGGTTTTGCACCCATATAAGCACGCCAGTAAGAGTTTTAACGCAGCATATGCTGCTTCGCAAGCCAGCGTCGGCACATTGTTTACATGTTCAAAACTTGCCACCGGGAACTTATCTTTTAGGCTAAGAATAAAGCGACATGGTTGATTCTAAACTATAACTTGCCGGAAAGGTACTTTAGGGGAGCAGAGAATGATAAATGTAAAAAACATTGGAAATTTAATCTTCTTTTTGCATGAGTTTTCCAAAAAGCCCTGCCTGTTGAGGAGGTTGAATTCAGGTTAACCGGCTGCCTTTCTGTAGGAGGCTGCCGCAGGAGCGCTTTGTTGCGGCTCCGGAGTTCCCACTGTCAAGTGGAGCCGGTTTTAGTAGGCGGCAAATAAAGTGTAAATGAGCCTATCCCGCCCGGGCTCATTAAAGGGTCTGATGGAGAGCGTGGAGTTGACGTGAAGATGGAGAAAAGAGAACACATGGTTCACAACGGCGATGTCGGCAAAGCTGAGCACGAGGGGCATGAGGGCGGTCACCATGACCATCACGCTATGATGGTTGCTGACTTTAAGCGGCGCTTTTGGATTTCGCTTGCGCTATCCCTTCCTTAGCTTCTCATGGCGCCGCTCATTCAGGATTTGTTTGGTACGAAGGATATTTTTTCGTTTCAGGGTGATGGTTATGTTCGTTTTGCATTGGCAACAGTCATATTTTTCTATGGAGGCTGGCCCTTTCTGCGTGGGCTGCAAAGTGAGTTGAAAAAGAAACAGCCCGGCATGATGACGCTAATAGCGCTTGCCATATCGGTCGCCTACCTTTACAGCTCCGCTGTAGTGTTCGGTTTGGAGGGCAAGATTTTTTTCTGGGAGTTGGCAACGCTGATAGACATCATGCTTCTTGGACACTGGATTGAGATGCGCTCGGTAATGGGTGCGTCGGCGGCTCTTGAGGAGCTGGTCAAGCTTATGCCATCCGAAGCGCACCGCTTAAGAGAGGATGGCTCGATCCATTGGTCCCCCCTCTTTTGGGTTTAAGGTTTGTTGTTGCCATGTGTAAAGGCATGACGAGTTAGTTCTTTTTTTAATAAGTAAAATCTTAACGGGTTGACGTTTTTATCAAATCACCCAAAAGGGTGATATTGAGCTGATGTTAAAGGGTAAACCGCAAGTGGGTTCACTTGGGTGACAAAAAACGTTGAAGTTTAGCTTTGATTACAGCTAGTTATAAAAAAGTGGGGTCAAGCGGGGAGT
>PKTU01000111.1 GCA_002869005.1 Deltaproteobacteria bacterium | reverse complement strand
GAACTTGTTAAAACTTGACATTTTACGCTGTTAATGTAGTTTAATTAAAAATAGGCAGTTCAGTTGCACCTTGAAATTTAACTTGGTTACGTGGGAGAAAAAAATGAAAAGAGTTCTTAAGGCCCTAATAGTGACCGTCTCCTTAGCCTTCATTGCTTCTAGTGTTTTTGCAGCAGATAAACCAGAACCTGCTGGCCCCAATGTAGGGGATAAAGCAGTTGCAGCAACCTTCAAAATTCTGTCAAATGGAGAAGGTGAAATAAATTTACGCGATCTTGATAAAGATACTCTTTTAGTCATGGTCTCTTCTGTTTGTTCCCAGTGCAAAAAAGAGATCGGTGAATTACAGAAGAATGAGAAGAAGATCAAAGAAAAATTTGATATTTACTTGGTTGTGGTAGATATGGATCCGGATATGGGCATTAAGAGAATCGGCAAAGTTGCAACCCTGCCAATGATAAGTGACCCTGATTTCCAGATTGGTACTGCTGCTGAACTTATGAGCACACCGTCAACCATTGTCCTTGCAAAAGATGGCACAATAAAAGCTAAGCACATTGGTTATCGCAAGAACGATTATAAAACCTTCCTTGAAGAGTAATTACCTGTAAGCTCGGTTATTTATAAAAAACCGCTCCTTGAAAGATAGGAGCGGTTTTTTTATTTTACAGACAATTAATTTTATCCGGTATTTGGAAACTTCATTTATTTACCCAAGTATTATATTCTGTAGGGAAATAGCTTGTAAATCCAAAGGGTGCCGCTCCATGCGAAGGTTGTTCTTAATATCAACTGTGATTGTTTTGATTGCTGCCATATCGTATGCAGGTATGGATCCGGCCAACCCATTGCTGCCGATATCAACCGCCTATGGTATTCCGCTGGCAAATAATGAAGCCTCAACGATGTGCGTCGATTGCCATACCGTTGAGCCGGTAAACAATGGCGGTTCAAATGGAAGCCACTTTGTAGTGCATAATGCCGGGGGCGCCGAAGGCTTCAGAACGACAAATAACTCTGCTCTTGAGTACCTAGGAGTCTGGTCATCAAGCGGAGGGTCTTCAAAGTACGCCTCTCCCGCGCCGCCTGATGTCGGAACCCTTTCTGTGACTGGACAAACAGGTGAGATGATCTGTGAGTCCTGCCATAATCTTCTTACCAATATAGCCGGAGGAAACAACCTCCTTGCGGAGTATGCGACAGAACCCTCAGTGCTTTGTGAGGGTTGCCATGCTGGCGAAGCCGACGGCACGCCTAACCATCACCCGTTGACCGGAGATTTGGTTGGTACCGATAATGACGTTTCCGGCGACCACCCTCTAAATATTACACACATTACACATCTTTATGCCACCCCGGTTGCCGGTAGTGAAGTAGCCTATCCCGTAGACGGCGTAGAGACTGACCTTAACTGTTTTGCATGTCACAAGGTGCATGGTGGAGGGAAAGGTACCGGCGCGAGAATTTTAAGAAGGGGCTACAGTGCAACGAGCACCTTCTCAGGGAGCCCCGTCAACCTTGTCTATTACGACTTCAACCCCCAGGGAACCGATTACGCAGGTACTATTAAAGAGTGGGATACGGGAACTAATTTCCCTGGAGTTGATAGACAATCGGATGTTGAAAATGACTGGGGCACATCCGCCAGGCTTGTTATAAATCAAGACCCTCTCTGTGAGTCTTGCCATCGCTAGAACACCACTCGGAGAAGAAATGAGAGAAAGTGCCATATTCAAATGCGCAAATCAGTTAATGCGCTTGGCGCTTATTGTCTCAATTTCCTCATTCTCCCATTCCGCCATAAACCCCGCCGACCCCGGCTTGGCCGACGCAAACGCATATGGAAAAAAAGGTATAGGGAACAATGGCTCATCGGCCTTGTGCGCTGAATGCCACACCGAGAACCCGTCACACGTATTAGGTAGTCATTTCGTAATGAATTACGATGGCAATATCCTAAAGACAACAAATTCAGGTGGTGGTTGGGTTGGTTCATATTATGGTGTGAGAGATGCAGGGCAATTCTTTAAAATTACACCTTGGATGGTTTACGAAGGAGGCAACGGCGGTTTATCGAAATATGGAGACGCTAAAACGTTT
>PKTU01000129.1 GCA_002869005.1 Deltaproteobacteria bacterium | reverse complement strand
GGGCGTGGGAGTTCGGCACCCGCGTAATGGAGGTGCGAGTGCCGACACCAAAGGTCTTCTTCGACGGCGAGCTGCTACATGGGGCGCTTCTTCAGGGTGAGGAGGAGGTGCTGGTTATTGGAGGGGATTATGAGATCAAGCTCCGCTGGTACTAAAGCCCTACGCCTGGACCGGGCTAGGGGGTGCCTTCTAGGGGCGGCGCTCGGCGACGCACTCGGCGCGACGGTAGAGTTCATGAGCCGTAGTGAGATAAAGGCCAGGTATGGCGTTCACAAAAAGATAATCGGAGGTGGTTGGCTTTATCTAAAACCTGGCTACGTCACCGACGACACCCAAATGAGTATCTGCGTGGCGCGGAGCCTCCTCAAGTGCGGCGGTTTCGACGCTGTTGATATGGCGGATACCTTTGTGGAGTGGATGCGTACCGGGCCGGTGGATATCGGCTCGACGGTTGCCCAGGGGCTAAGGAGATATATTGCTAAGGGAAGCGTCGCCGCCAAGGAGTGCCAGTGGCATGGAGGCAACGGGGCGCTTATGCGCGTCGCCCCGATTGCCATCGCAGCGCTGGGTTGCCCGGATTCGTTGGAGGGATGGGCGGTGGGACAGGCGCACATAACCCACAACCACCCCCTGTCGGATGCAGTGTGCGTAGCGGTATCTCGTATGATCCAGAGCGCGCTCTCTGAAAAGCCGCTCCTTGACCTCCTTGAAATAGCCCACGAGCTTGTCCGTGAACATCCGGAGTTTACCTTCCGCCCCTACGACGGCAAGGCAGGCGGCTTTGTCGGGGAGACATTCGCTACCGCATTCAGCTCGTTTTACAATACAGACAACTTTGAGGATTGTCTTGTCGAGTGCGTTAATAAGGGAGGGGATGCTGATACGACCGGTGCCGTAGCCGGGATGGTCGCGGGCGCATGGTACGGCGCCCGCGGACTCCCTAAAAAGTGGCTTAACAAGCTTGAGCGCAACACCAAAAAAGAGCTTATTGGGCTAGCAGAGGCGTTGCTCGAAATAGGCTGAAAGCGGCCCGCTTACTGCCCGTAACGGTTTCTTAGCTCGCGGTGCAGAATTTTGCCGGTGGCTGTACGCGGCATCTCTTCGTCGCTTATGAAAATGACCTCTTTTGGCCTTTTGAAACCGGCTATCTTGTCCTTTAGGAAGGTCTGGATTTCCTTTGACAGCTCCTCGCTAGGTTCATATCCGCCGCGCAATATTATAAAAGCGCTTACCCTCTCACCCCACTTGTCGTCAGGGAGCCCAACCACCGCTACATCCTTAACGCAGGGGTGCTCGCCGACTGCTTTTTCCACCTCCGTCGGGTAGACATTCTCTCCGCCGGTGATGATCATGTTCTTCTTTCGATCTACCAGGTAGTAGTAGCCGTCCTCGTCTTTGTATGCGATATCTCCCGCCGAGAACCATTCTCCGTGGAATGCCGCTTTTGTCTCCTCCGGCAGCTTCCAATATTCTTTGAAGCAGGAGGGTGTCCTTGAGAAAAGCTCCCCGGGTTCCCCCACCGGCAGCTCATTTCGCTCTTCGTCGAGAATCTTTATGAGCTCTGTGCCGGGGATCTCCCTGCCGATTGAGCCTGGCTTAATCAGCTGCATCTCCGGTGGCAGCACGGTCACTTTACCTGCCTCCGTGGAACCATACGCCTCATAAAGTTTGGATTTTTCGAAGAACTCAAGTATCTCCATCTTTGTCTCTTTACGCACCGGGGCGGAGGAGCAGAGGAGCTTCTCGACGGTGGAGACATCGAAGGAGTTTTTCACCTCCTCGGGGAGGTCCAAGATCATTATATAGTGTGTCGGCACAAGCGAGGTGAAGGAGACCTTGAAATCCTGAAGGGTCTTGAGAAAGTGCGTCGGATCGAATGACGCTACGCTGTACACAAGCGAACTTGCTCCGCAGTAAAGGAGGGTGAAGCCGTAGTAAATTGAGTTTACATGGCACATGGGCATGACGAAGAGACCTCTATCTCCCCTTGAAAAGCCCATAGTTATGAAGTTGGTGAGGAAGAAAGCGACATACGCTTCGTGGGTACGCACAGCCCCTTTGGGGCGTCCCGTTGTTCCGGAGGTGTATGTTATCGTCCAAACATCATCGGGATTAACCTCTACGGGCGGCTCCTCGGAGGAGCCCTTCTCCATGAGCGCCTCATAAGCCATGTATCCATCCGGCGTAGCGCCCCCTCCAACGTGAATCCAGTTAGAAACTCCGGGTAGCTGCTTTCTTATCGACTCGGCGCCCTCTATAAAATCATCTGCGACCAGGAATGCCGCGGTCTCCGAGTTCTCAAGGATATACTGGTACTCTTTAGGGGCCAGGCGAAACATAATAGGCACCGCTATAAGTCCCGCCTTTGCGGTGGCACCGTAAAACTCCATCCATTCAAGGGAGTTGTGAGCGATGAACGCGACCCTGTCGCCCTTCTTGAGGCCCAAATCGAGGAGGGCGTTTGCGAAGCGGTTGCACCGTTCATTCCACTCTCTGAAGGTTAGGGTGCGGGAGAGGTCGGCTACCGCTTCTTTTTCAGGATCTTGATGTGCCAGCACCTTTATTATGTTGCCTACGGGTATCCATCCGCTCATTTTGCGCCGCTCTCCCTCTTCGCTGTTTGTTATTGAGTTTGTCTTTAAATCGCCGGGGCCGAGGCTCTCTCGATAGCCCTTTTCTCAACTGCTCGCACCATGTTGGTCATGGAGATGTAGTAAGGAACCGGTATTGAATGCTCCTTGGCATATTCAACGACTTTTGCGCCTAGTACGTCTATCTCCGTCGGCCTGCCGGCTTCGATGTCGTGGCACATCGAGTCTTTATGAATGCCGACTTTGCTGAGATAGGCGATGCCCTGGGTAAGGTAGTTCTCTCCAAGGTCATAACCCTGAGCTTTTGCCACCGCCATCACCTCCTGGAAGCAGGCGTCCGCAATCTCCCTAGTCGGCGGATAATCAAGGGCCTCCCTGATCGTCATATCCGCAATGGCGCATATGGAAGCCATAGTGCACTTCATTACCATCTTCTTCCAAACGGCCAGCTTGATGTCGCCAACCGCCTCGGTCGCGAGCCCACCATCGGTGAGGAGCGCGGCGATGCGCGCTGCTTTTTCCATGCTTGTACCGGTCAGCCCGCCGATTGGGTTTGGCGGGTTGATGAAAGCCACCTCGGAGTTGCCCGCGCCCCTGGCGGTAGCTCCATAGTTAAGCGACATTCTAAAAGCGTTTTCTCTGCCGAAGACCTCTGCAACGGCCTCCTCTGTGCCGAGGCCGTTGTGGCAGCTTACGACGAGTGTCTCATTGACAGGCAGGGAAATTGCGAGCTTTTCCAATAGCTCGTTTAGTCCAAACGCCTTTGTGCATATGAATATCAGGTTAACTCCGGACCCGCCAAGCTCGGAGAGATCAGATAATAAATTTTTTACCGGCACTTTAAAATTAAGCGCCCCGGTTACGGTGAGCCCCTCATCCTTAATCTTTTGAAACTTTTCGGGGCTGGGAACTACCATGGTCGTCCCGGGCATTTTATCCAGAAGCGCTGCTGCGAGAACCGTTCCTGTAGCGCCGATACCGATTACAGCCGGTCTTAACTCCGTCATTTTTGTACCGTCCTTGTCAAGTGAAAGCGCAAGTTAGTGCCGAGTGGGTTAAGTGACAAGCATAATAAATTGGGCAGATAAGGGCACGCCAAAATCAAAAATTACCAAGAGCAAAAGTATCAGCGACAATTCTAAAAGTCTGAAAAGATAAAATTCATGCCCTGAGAGATCTTTTCCGCCAATTTTTTGGCAAAGAAAATTTAAAGGGTCTTTGCCGAAATTTCTCCGGCTAGTTTTGATGCAATCTTTGTCGAAAAGCTACCAGGCATGCGGTCGCGGCAATATGAAATAAAAAGCAAAACGACATGTCGTATAAGCATTTCGCGTTCATTATGCGTCCAACAGCCTGTACTGATAGTTCTTATGTGCTAAGGTTATTTGGCAGACTGACGAAAATAAACTCTTGTTTTGAGCCGGGCAATGAAATAATATCTCAGCACTGTGAAAATTACCAGCGAGGTTTTTCCGCGGGAGGCGCTAGTGGACACCAGAGAGATGGCCGGGAAGTTTTCAACGGCCATGGGGCACTCTTCAAATGGCTCCCCTAACGGGAGCGATAAAGAGATATGGATGGCGCTTCGGATATGGGTAGCCCTCTCACGGGCTCATATATCGGTCGTTGCAAGAGAGCAGGTTGAGCTCACGCGCGAGGGGATTACGCGGGGAGAGTTCGGGGTGATGGATGCTCTTTTTTTCTGCGGCACGATGCTCATCAGTGACATCCAGCGAAAAATTCTGTTATCGAGCGGAGGCGTCACTTATCTGGTAGACAGACTTGAGGAGAAGGGGTACGTCAAACGCACCCCCCTGAAGGAGGACCGCAGGGCGATATCCGTCTCCCTGACCCCGCGAGGTGAAAAGCGCTTCATGGAAATTTTCCCAAACCATGCACACGGCTTGCTGGAGACCATGGAGGTCTTGAGCTTTGATGAGCAGATGATGCTCAAGGATATGCTGAAAAAAATTGGCCTGCGCGCAGTCGAGCTTGTTGACGGAAACCAGAGGACTGCGGCGAATAACAAATAGTGCTGAAAACATAGCGACAAAGCATGCACGCATCATACATGTTTTTTTGTCCACCACAATCATAGGAGGAATGTGCAATGCGGAAAATGATCAAATCGTTTTTACACGTAGGGCTCATGGCAGCGCTTGTAGGCATGCTGCCCATCAACGTCAGCGCGGATACGATTAAAATTGGTTCAATCGCGCCGCCGAAAAACGGCCACACCCTGAGCCTCATGAAGATCGCCGATGAGCTTCGTGAAGAGACGGGCGGCCGCATCGACATGCAGGTCTTTCCCCTCGGCCAGCTGGGCAATGAGCGCTCCCTTTGCACTCAGGTTCAGTCCGGCACCCTAGAGATGGTCTCCGCCACCACGAGCGTCCTCCAGAACTTCATCCCCGAAGTAGCGGTAATCGACCTTCCCTTCATGTTCCCAGACATCAAGACGGCACATGCGGTTGAGGACGATCCGGCCTTCCAGGAAAAACTTTTCTCCTACTTCGGCAAGAAAGGTTTCGTCGGCCTCGGCTTCTCCGAGGACAGCCTCCGCCAGATGTGGAACACCAAGCGCCCCATCCGTAAACCGGAAGATTTCAAGGGCCTTAAGATCCGCACGATGAACTCGCCCATGATGCTTGAGACCTTCAAAGCCCTTGGCGCTTCCCCTGTCGGCATCCCCTTCCCGGAGGTGTACAGCGCACTGCAAACAGGCGTCGCCGATGGCGTTAATGCTTCCTACGTCGCTTCGACGATGATGAAGTTCCCTGAAGTCACCAAATACCTCACGGTAAGCGAATTTCACATGAACACCCCCATCAACGTGGCGAATATCGACTGGTGGGAATCTTTGAGCGCCGAGGATCAGAAGCTCATCAAGGATGCCTTCGGCAGAGCCACCAAGTACAACCGCGAGATGAACGACCACGTCGCCGCGCACCTGCCCCCGGACGGCAAGCGCTCCGTTGACGATTACTTCAAAGATCAGAAGGTCGAGATTGCAACGTTGACCGCTGAAGAGCGTGAAGCCTTTAAGAAGGCTCTGGCTCCGGTGTGGGAAGAGTACCGTAAGAAGCTTGGCAACGACCTTGTAGATTTTGTCGTAGACAAGGTTAAAGAACACTCCGCGATGTAATGATTTTCAAGTAAGACCAGGTGGTGGTCCGGGGGGCTAATTTACGCCTCCCCGGACCACCACCTTCCTATTATCTCGTATTAGTTTTTGGAGAGTGAAATGAAAGCCGCAATTAAGTGGCTCAACCGGTTGGAAGAGGTGACCCTGACCATGACCCTACTTGGGTTGGCGGTGGTTGCATTTGCCCAGGTGTGCACACGTTATCTTATGGGCATAAGTTTTGACTGGTTTGAGGAAGGTGGACGTTATGTGGGGGTTTTTGTAACTTTCCTTGGCGCTGGAATCGGGGTGCGCAAAGGTACTCATTTTACAATGGAGTTGGTCGCGGACATGCTTCCGAAGCCGGTTGCCAGGATCCTGGCCCTTTTGGTCGGGTTTTTGAGCGGTTCCTGCTTTGTGATGGTGGCCTATTACGGGTTTGTGCTTGTACAGAGAAATTACAGGTTTGAGGTTTCCTCAGCCGCTATCGGCGCTCCCATGTGGCTTGTTTATCTGCCCATCCCGGCACTCTCTGTAATTATTGCGTTCAGGTTTTACCTTACCGCGATAAAAAAATTCAGGGGCAGTCGCTCCTCTGCGGGGGAGGCTGTTAAATGATTACCACAATAGTCGTCGGATTCGTGGTTATGATGCTGGCGGGTGTCCCGATTATGGTCCTGCTAATGTCATTGACCGCTCTTGCCGTCTCGCTGCACACCTCTACGCCGCTTAGGATTATCCCCGAACAGCTTTTCAATGCTCTGGACAGCTTTGTCCTTCTTGCGGTTCCTTTTTTCATCCTTGCCGGTTCGATTATGAGCAAGGGGACCATTGCCAAGAGGCTTATAGCTTTTATAAACAGCTTGGTTGGCTGGGTGCCGGGTGGTCTTGCCGTAGCCGGTGTCGGGGCATGTGTCTTCTTTGCAGCCATTTCGGGTTCCGGTATGGCAACGATCGCCGCCATCGGCGGCATAATGCTCCCTGCGCTGAAAGATGCGGGCTACGATAGGCGTTTTTCTCTTGGTTTGCTTACAACCGCAGGCTCCCTAGGTATTGTAATACCTCCATCGATCCCTATGATCCTCTATTGTCTGGTCATGAACACTTCCGTAGCGGAGATGTTCATGGCGGGCATAATGCCCGGGCTTTTCATAGGCCTTTTACTTGCGGGTTGGACCCTCTTTTTGGGGTATAGGAAAAATTGGAGGGTTAAGACCAAACCGTCACTAGCAGAGGTCTTCCGCACAGGCCGTGAGGGTTTCTGGGCGATTATGTTGCCGGTAGTCGTGCTAGGCGGCATCTATGCAGGCATCTTTACCGCCACGGAAGCCGCCGCTGTCAGCGTTGTTTATTCAATAATCGTCGAGGTCTTCATCCACAGGGATTGCACGCTTAGGGAACTCCCGGAAGCCTGCCTTGAGTCTTGTGTCCTCTCCTCATCGATTTTAATCCTGCTGGCGGGAGCGCTTACATTTAACTGGCTTTTAACTGCGCAGCAGATTCCAGCGGATCTGGCGCAATTTATCCTCTCGCATATAGACAGCCCATGGATGTTCCTCTTAATGGTCAATATCCTGCTGCTGATACTTGGTTGCGTCATGGATAGCGTAAGCGCGGTCATGGTCCTTGCGCCGCTCTTCATGAACACGCTCCAAGCATACAATATAGATTTAATCCACTTCGGCGTGATCATGATCCTCAACATGGAGTTTGGCATGCTCACACCACCCTTCGGGCTCAACCTCTTTGTCGCAATGGGGATAAGCGGAGAGAGGCTGGAAGTGGTCGGGCGCGCGGTAATTCCATTCCTGTTGCTGCTTTTGGCTAGCTTGGCCGCCATCACGTATATCCCCGACATCTCGTTATTTCTGCCCAAATTGTTCCTGCGCTGATTAGCTGGAGGACGGTTAAGGCTTTTTTGGTGATGATTTTCCTGTGTGTTTAGAATTCTTGTTTCAGAGGGTAGGTTAGGTAATGAAAGATTTTGACACCAAGATTTTTAATGCAAATCCCGACCCAAAGGGCAGGATCATTCCGAGCCTTGCCCCAGCCGCTATTGAAGTAACTTATCGTGACGACGGCGATATCCTGCTCCGCTCTCCTCAGGAGTTGGCCGAGTATCCCACGAATATATGTGAGAACCTGAAGAAGTGGGCGAACCTTGCAGGCGAGAGAACCTTTATAGCGGAGCGCAATTCGGAGGGCGATTGGCGGCGAATCACCTATGGCGAGGCGTTAAAGCAAGTGCGCTCCATAGGACAGGCGCTTCTCAATATGGGCCTGAACGCTGAAAAGCCGGTCATGATTCTCTCTGAGAACAGCATTAACGTCGCGATGCTGATTCTGGCTTCAATGTATGTCGGGGTGGCCGTTTCGCCCATATCGCAGGCGTATTCGCTGGTAAGCCAGGACCATGAGAAGCTTCGCCACGTATTTGGGATAGTGCGGCCCGGCCTTGTATATGCGGCCAATGGGAAGCGTTTTTCAAAGGCTCTTGCAGCGCTTAACCTCGACGGTGTTACCGTCGTCGTAGAGAACGACCCGCCGACAATCGGCGATACGGCGCTCTTTTCCGAGCTGAAGGCAACCAAAGCTACCGAGGCTGTTGAGGAGGCTTTTGCCGGGGTAACTCCCGATACAATCGCTAAGATACTCTTTACCTCGGGATCCACCAATGCGCCAAAAGGGGTTATCAATACCCAGCGCATGATAAATTCCAGCCAGCAGTCTATCGCGCAAATATGGCCCTTTCTTGAAGAGAAGCCGCCGGTCTTCCTAGACTGGCTCCCTTGGAACCACACCTATGGCGGCAACAAGGTCTTCAACATCATTTTGAGAAACGGCGGTACCCTTTACCTTGATGGGGGAAAGCCGGTGCCCGGCGCTATTGAGACCACCGTCAAGAACCTCTTGGATGTTTCGCCTACGGTGTCATTCAACGTGCCGAAGGGTTACGATGCACTCTTGCCATATCTTGAGAGCGACGCCGCGGTCAGCGAGTCCTTCTTCAAAAATATGGATATGATATTTTACGCTGCGGCGGCATTGCCCCAGAACCTCTGGACGCGTCTGGAGAAGTTGTCGGAGAAGGTGCGAGGGGAGAAGCTCTTCATGGCAGCGGGCTGGGGCGCAACNNGGGCGCAACGGAGACTTCGCCTACGATCGCGATGGTTCACTACCCAATCGAAAAAGCAGGTGTAATAGGCCTGCCGATGCCAGGCTTCGAGATCAAGCTGACCCCCAACTCCGGTAAGCTGGAGATGCGGGTTAGGGGACCAAACATAACTCCAGGTTACTATCGTGAGCCGGAACTTACCACAAAGGCTTTTGACGAAGAGGGCTTTTACTGTATAGGTGACGCAGGCAAATTCGCCGACCCCGACAATCCTGCCATCGGTCTTGCCTTTGACGGCAGGGTGACTGAGGATTTCAAGCTCACGACCGGTACGTGGGTGAGCGTAGGTACGTTAAGGGTGGGCGCAATTGAGGCGGCAGCGCCATATATTCAGGACGCGGTAATAACAGGACACAATCAGGATTTCATTGGGATAATGGCGTGGCCCAATATCGAAGAGTGCCGCTGCCTCGCGCCCGAGTGTGGGGACGATCCCGAAAAGCTGATTCGCTCCGAGGCGGTGAAAAATGCCATTCGTGAAAAGCTTGTTGAACGGAACCTTGATCAGAAGGGTTCGTCTACCAGGATACTCAGAATGGTGCTTCTTAGTGAGCCTCCAAGTCTTGATGCCAGCGAAATCACCGACAAGGGCTATATAAATCAGCGCGCCGTTTTGGAAAACAGACAGTATATAGTAGAAGAGATATATGAAGAGAACCCCCCTGAGAGGGTAGTGATCCTGTAAATAAACCAAGTTGCTTTTACTGCACATCGTGTCGGCTTAGTAGCCGCTAGGTGCATTTTTTTCGAAATTATTTAATTTAGGAGTTGTCTAGATGTTTACAAAGGCGTTTATCCCCTACCGCGCATATTACTCAAGTCCCTTCTCCAAGTGGCAGATGTCGCTTGCCAACGTACACTCCTTTGAATTGGGTGCCCAGACGGTTAACCGCTGGATGGGTGAGAAGGGTTTGGACCCCATGCAATTCGACTACCTCTATCTTGGCTACACCATACACCAGAAGCAGGCCTTTTACGGCGCGCCCTGGATGGCTGGCATGATTGGCGCCCTCAACACAACGGGCTGTAGCGTAACGCAGGCATGCTCCACCTCTACGACATGCCTTTACAACTCTGCCGCCGGTATCGAGGCGGGCACCTTTTCAAATGTAATAAATGTAATGGTGGACAGGTGCTCGAACGGCCCCCACGTAGTGTGGCCCAACCCCCCCGGCCCCGGAGGAGAGGTGATCTCCGAGAATTGGATGATGGAGAACTTCGGACGCGACCCCCATGCCGGCGGCTCCATGGTTCAGACCGCGGAGAACGCGGCAAAAGAGATAGGCCTCACAAAGGAGCGCTGTGACGAGGTTGCCGCACGCCGTTACGAGCAATATGCGGATGCACTAAAAGACGACCGCGCCTTCCAGAAAGGGTACATGTTCCCTGTAGAGGTTAAGGTTAGCAGGAAGAAAACCAATGTCCTTGATCAGGATGAGGGCCTTGTCCCTACAACGCTTGAGTCCCTTACCAATTTGCGGCCCGTTGCGGAGGGCGCCGTCCATAGCTTCGGCTCCCAGACACACCCTGCCGACGGCAACGCCGCCGTTATCGTAACCACCAAAGAGAGGGCCAAAGAGCTCAGCGCCGACCCCTCAATCACCATACAGATCTGCTCATACGGACAGACCAGGGTCGAGAAGGGCATGATGCCCAAGGCGCTGGTGCCCGCAGCTCAGATGGCCCTTGAAAAAGCAGGGATAAGCGTAGCCGACGTCAAAGCGGTTAAAACCCACAATCCCTTCATCGCAAATGACCTTTACCTCTGTGAGAAGATGGGCTTTGACGCGATGGATATAAACAACTACGGCAGCCCGCTCGTCTTTGGGCACCCCCAGGGACCGACGGTCGCCCGTTGCGTTATCGAGCTTATTGAGGAGTTGGTGGGCAAGGGCGGTGGCTATGGCCTCTTCACCGGCTGTGCGGCCGGCGACACCGGCGCTGCGCTTGTTATCAAAGTGACCTGCGACTAATAGGGTGGCATATGAATACTAAAAAAGAGCTTTATCCCTCTTACCAGAATCCTTTTCTCATTGAGCCGGGCCGCCCATTGCCCAGTGAGGTCGCGGTAGTAGGAGCGGGGACGATCGGCCCCGACATCGCGTACTACCTCATCACCGGACTTCCGGAGAGCTGCAAGATTTATCTTGTGGATGTGGTTGAGGAGCCGCTGAAAAAAGCAGAGCAGCGTTTCGCCGGTTATGCGCAGAAAGCTGTCGACCGCCGCAAAATGAAGGCTGAAAAGGTCGAAAAGCTGCTCGGTCGGGTAGTATATACGACTGATTACAAAGAGATAAAAAATTGCGGACTGGTCATAGAGGCCGCTACTGAGGACCTGGGGATCAAACGGAAGATTTTCACGACCCTCGAAGAGACCCTCAGCGAAGACGCAATTCTCGCTTCAAACACAAGCTCCATCCCAGCGGACCAGATCTTCAGCCATTTGAAGCGCCCGGAGCGGACAACCATAACGCACTTCTTCGCGCCTGCGTGGAGGAGCCTCCCTGTTGAGGTTATCAACTGGGAGTCCGCTGACCCGGATGTGCTCAACTACCTCATCTGGTTCTTCGCGGCGACCGGCAAGACCCCTGTCGTAACGGACAATGTCTACTCCTTCCTGCTGAATCGCATCTTCGAGAACTGGACCAATGAGGCTGCCTACCTCGTAGAGGGCGCGACTTCAGTTCAGATCGACTCAGTGACCGAGAAGTATGTGGGCGCGGGTCCCTTCTTCGTACTCAATATGTCCAACGGTAACCCCATAGTCTATTCATCGCAGACGCGGAGAATGGCCGAGCGGGCATGCTATGACCCCTCGCCGCTCCTTCTCTCGGTGAAGTCCTGGGAGACAAGGAAGCCCGGCACGCCCGTGGACGTTCCCATGGATGTAGCGGAGTGGGTAAGTGACCGCATGTTGGGGCTTGTCTTCTCACAGTGTTTCGATATAGCCGACCGCAATATAGGCACAAGGGGTGACCTCAACTTCGGCAGTATCGTCGGTCTAGGTTTCAAAAAAGGCGTTTTCGACATAATGGCCGACCTCGGAGCAAAAGAGGTCGAACGCATAGTCGCCAGGTATGAGGAGGAGCGACCCGGTTTCCCACAGCCCAAGCGTTCCATCGACGAATATCTGGATTTCCCAAGAGACCTTCTCGTCGATGACAAGGAGGGTGTCCGCATCCTGACGATCCGTAGGCCGCAGGCGGTCAACGCGTTAGGGCTCGGCACTTGCGCCGAGCTTTTGAAAGAGCTAAAGCGTGGCGCAGACGACCCAGCCGTAAAGGGCTTCGTCATCACCGGTTACGGGACCAAGGCTTTTTGCGCCGGTGCGGATATAAACGGCTTCATCGCTACCTTTGGCGACAGGCGTGCCGGGTTTGCCCTGGCACATGGCAATTCGGAGGTTCTCCACTACATCGACCAGATGGACAAGCCTGTTGTCGCGGCGGTTAACGGCCTGACTATGGGCGGAGGCTTCGAAGTCGCCTCCCGCTGTCATAGTATGGTCGCGACAAAGAACGCCTTCTTCCAGCTACCTGAGATCACGCTGGGCATTCTCCCCGGTATGGGCGGCGCGGTAATTCCCTACCGCAAGTGGCCCCATGCGGCTGAGACCTTTCATGGAATGATTGGTGAGGCAAAGCGCCTCGGCCTTGAAGAAGCTGTCGAAATAGGCGTCGTAAAGAAGGTGGCCGACAGCTACATTGATCTTATCGATGCGGCAATCTCCGAAGTAAACCGCCTCGAAGGCAATGTGCCGAGAATCCAGGATAGCCCCGTGGAGATACCCCCCTTCACTGTGCCGGAGAACCCTGTAGCCGAGAGCAAATTGCCGCTTAGCGTTGAAGCACTCAGCGTCGTGGCCGACGTGGTCAACAGGGCGGCGGCGGCCCACAGCCTGGAGGAGGCGCTGGACATCAACTACAAGGGTTCAGGCGAGATCTCCTGCATTGCTGCTTCTCGCGAGGGAGTCAGCGCTTTCTTGGAGAAACGCAAGCCCAACTTCAGTAAATAGACTGACCTGTTTCGAAAGGGAGGCCCCTCCTCCACCGTCCATGGCCGGTCGGGGGGAGGGGCTTCTTGATTTCGGGCCAGTATCACGTTCGATAAGCGCAAGATACTGACAAGTATTTTATCTGGTTCTCTTGGCAACTCAATTTCGAAAATTATAATTCTACACACTGTTTTTTATTGCACGGATATGCCTCACAGCTGTAAAGTACAGCACTGAGACAAATTCTCTTCTTATGTATTCACAGTTATGCCGAGGCCATTAAATGTCGGTAAATGAGCGTGCCGGAAAATTTGGCGAAGCGATGGGCGAGGGCACTGCTACAGGCGGATATTCCCCTGAGCAGGTTTGGTCGTCGCTGCGCTTATGGGTCGCTTTCGCAAGAGCCCACTCCGCAATAGCCGCCAGAGAGCAGCACACTCTTAGTAAATATAACCTGACCCGTGGAGAGTTCGGGGTCATGGACGCGCTGTCTTTCAAAGGGCAGCTTTCGCTTAGCGATATCCAGCGGAAGATAATCGTATCGAGCAGCGGCATAACATATCTGGTGGACCGCTTGGAAAAGAAGGGCATGGTAAAACGTCAGCCCTCCCCCGATGATAGGCGGTCGACCTTTGTCTCTTTAACCGAAGAGGGCGAAGAGTTTTTCAAGGGGATATTTCCAAAGCATGTAAGAGGTCTCGCGGAAGTCTTCTCGGGGATGACGAACGAGGAGAGCGGGAAAGGAATGGAATATTTTAATGAAATTGCCAAAAGGGCCACTTCATTACTTGAAAAAGAGCTCTCAAAGGATAGAGGGAAAGAGGACTGAAGCTTTCAAAGCGCTCTTTAGCACTTGGTTTTGCTTTTAAAGCAGGCCGACTTTGAGCTCGTTTAATAAGTCAATTTATCTATGGCTACACTCTTGAGAAGGAGGAGCATATGCATCTGGAGCCATTTGAATATGAAAAACCAAATAACTTAGTGGAGCTTGAATCACTCCTGAGCAAACACGCGGATGAGGCGCGTCTCCTTGCGGGTGGAACCGACCTGCTTGTTTTGGTCAAGGAGAAGATCCTCAGCCCCAAAATGATCATCGACATCGGAGATATCGCCGACCTACAAGGTATCACCGCTGACCCCTCAAAGGGGCTTACGATCCTTGCCGGAACCAAAGTCTCTACCATCGAACATAGCGCCGTTGCCAAGGAGTACGCGCCTGCGCTGAGTTTTGCCGCTGCCCAGCTGGGCTCCTCCCAGGTGCGGCATATGGCGACGATGGCAGGGAATGTTTGCCACGGCTCTCCCTCCGCCGAAACGCCCCCGGTGCTTTTGGCGCATGGCGCGGTTCTTACCATCGCAAAGGCAGGAGGAGAGCGTGAGCTCCCCATATCGGATTTTTGGCTTGCCTATAGAAAGACCGCCCTTCAGCCAGGCGAGTACCTAAAAGCTTTTACCCTCCCGGCGCTACCCAAAAATGGCGCGGTAGAGTATGCCTTCAAAGGACTTCGCGGCGCCATGGAGATCGATATGGTAAACGTCGGCGTTTACCTTGAGCTTGAAGATGATTTGCAGACTGTAAAAGAGGTTCGCATCGGCATGGGCGCAGTTGGCCCCATTCCCTACCGTGCTGTCAAAGCGGAAGCTGAGCTTAAGGGGCTGAATGTAGACGACGCATTTTTCGCCAAGGCTGGAGAGCTGGCCTCCGCCGAAGCGTCCCCCATTGATGACGTTCGCGCTACTGCGGATTACAGAAAGAAGCTGATGTCCGTGCTTACCCGCAGGGCGTTCACAGCGGCTTTCGCCAGGATCAAGGGTGAATAACATGAAGAAAATAATAACGCTTAACATCAATGGTGATGATTACGATCTGGCTATAAAGCCGACCGATTTTCTCGTGGACATTGTCAGGGACACAGTGGGTCTTACAGGCACTAAAAAGGGCTGCAACATAGGCGATTGTGGCGCATGTACCGTTCTTGTTGACGGAAAGCCCATCCTCTCCTGCCTTACCCTCGCCATGAGCGTGGTGGGCAAAAAGGTTAAAACGATCGAGGGAGTGGCGAATGGCCCAGAGCTGGATACGGTGCAGAAGGCATTCATTGACAAGGGCGCGATCCAGTGCGGCTTTTGCACCCCCGGCATGATCCTCTCCACCACCGCCCTCCTGGAGAGGAACCCTTCGCCGACAGAGGAAGAGATCAAGCACGGCTTGGCGGGCAATATCTGCCGGTGCACCGGTTATGTGAAAATTATAGATGCCGTAAAGCATGCGGCAGAGGTCAAGACGAAGGAGGGGTCCGATGTCAGATAGGAAATTTTCGGTCATCGGGACCGATCAGGTACGCAAGGAAGCTCCGGATAAGGCGAGGGGCGAGGCGATCTACGCCGACGACATAAGGCTCCCGCGCATGCTGCATGGGCGCATAAAGCGCTCCGACTACGCGCACGCAAGAATTATCTCCATAGATACAAGCGCCGCAGAGGCGCTCCCCGGCGTCAAGGCCGTGGTTGTCGGTTCGGAGGCTCCTCAAAGATACGGAATAGTCCCCCAGGCACCCACCGAGACCGCAATGGCGATTGATAAAGTCCGCTATCATGGCGAGCCTATTGCGGCAGTTGCGGCAACGGACCCGGATATCGCGGAGAAGGCGCTTGACCTCATTGAGGTTGAATATGAGCCTCTGCCCGTCTACGTAAACCCTCACGACGCTATCGCCGAGGGCGCTGTATCCCTTCATGAGGATAACAAGTACGGCAATATAGCCTACCAAGCTCGCCAGGAGTTTGGCGAGGTGGATAAAGCCCTTGAAGAGAGTCATCTCGTCATTGAGAAGACTTTCAAGACGAGCTACGTAAATCACGTCTTCATGGAGCCGCACTCAGCTGTCGCCCGCTTCGACGACAACGGTGACCTCAGAATGTGGTCCTCCACGCAGGTGCCCCACTATCTTCACACGATGCTCTCAAAAGTCATGGATATGCCCATGGCGAAGATTCACGTCACCGTCCCCAATGTGGGCGGCGGTTTTGGCGGCAAGGGCGAAGCGTCCAACAATGAGCTGATAGCGGCGCTCCTCTCCAGAAAAGCTCGTCGGCCGGTAAAGGTAATATATAGTCGCCGTGAGGTTTTCCTACAGCACAGGGGCCGTCATCCCATCGAAATGAAGATAAGGATGGGCGTTGACAAAGAGGGTTATCTCACCGCGATCGACTATGACGGCCTTATGGACGGCGGCGCTTACGGCGCCTGGGGGATCATCATCCTCTTTTACACCGCAGCTATGCTGCACCTGCCATACAAGATTAAAAACGTCCGCTTCTTCGGACGCCGTATCTACACCAACAAGCCTACCTGTGGGCCGATGCGTGGCCTTGGCGGCGTCCAGCCCCGTTTCGCCCTCGAAAGCATGATGGATGAGCTGGCGATCAAGTTGGGAATGAGCCCCTATGAGTTGAAGCTCAAAAACGCCATCGACAAAAAGCACGTCACCGTCAGCGGCGTCCATGTCCGCCACTCGGAGTATAAAAAATGCCTGGAAGAGGTTGTCTCCGAATCCGGATACCTCAATAAGCATGGCAAGCTGCCCTTCGGTAAGGGCGTCGGCTTGGCTGGCGGCTACTACATATCGGGAACAGCCTACACCCTTTACATGTCCTACAAGCCTCACTCGACTGCGCTTATCAGGCTTGATTCTGAGTCCGGCGTAACCCTACAGTGCGGCGCTACGGACATCGGACAGGGCTCCAATATGGTCCTCGCGATGATGTGCGCTGAGAAGCTGGGCTTGCCCTATGAGTCTGTACACGTAATAAGCGGCGACACCAAAAACGCACCCTTCGACCTCGGTAGTTTCGCCAGCCGCGTCACCGTCGCTGCGGGCTCCGCGGTATGCGAAGCAGCCGACAAACTAATCGAGCAGATCTTGCCAATCGCGGGCGTAGCCCTCGGGTGCAGGGCGGATCAGCTCGCCGTCGGCAATGGAGAGATTTACTCCATCTACGAAAAAGAGATCCGGATGCCCTTCTGGGAAGCAGTCGAGAAGTATATCGCGGCGCACGGGCCCCTCTCCGCGACCGGCTCCTACACCCCACCGAGGCGAACTGGCGACTTCAAGGGCGGGAACGTTGGGCACAGCCCGACCTACGGCTTCACCGCGCATGTCGCGGAGGTCGATATCGACACCGAGACCGGTGAGATAAAGGTCGTCAACTATAACGAGGCGGGTGACTGCGGCCAGCCGATCAACCCGCTCTCCGTCGAGGGCCAGGTTGAGGGCTCCATCGTCATGGCGATGGGTCAGGCTCTCTACGAAGAGATTAAAATGACCCCCGACGGGCGTCTGATGAACCCCAATCTGCACGACTACAAAGTTCCCACGATGAGGGACATCCCCAACATCAAGACTTTGGCAGTGGACTCCTACGACGAGGATAGCCCCTTCGGCGCCAAGGAAGCCGGCGAGGGTCCGATTCAGCCGACCATTCCGGCTATTTTGAACGCTATCTACGATGCAATCGGTGTACGTTTCACAGAGATGCCGGTAACTCCGGAGAAGGTGCTCGCGGCGCTTGAGGCCAAGGGCCAGGAGTAGCTCTCTCTAACGGAGCTACGGGCGTAAATTTTAAAATGACCAAGCGATTGGTTGGATAGATAAAACCAGGAGAACCTTTATGAGTGAAAAGGTCAGCGTAAAAGAGTTGGTCAACGACCCCAAAAGAATTGGCGTGATGGCGACGACGAATCGCGCAGGCGAACCCAATGCGGCAGTCTTCGGTTCACCCTACATGCCCGACGACCTGACCCTGGTAATGGGGCTGGGAGAGACGCGGACGGCGCAGAACCTCCTTGAGTCGGGGAAGGCTACCTTCCTCAGCATCCTCCCGGGAGCGAGCACACCTGAAACCAAGGGCACGAGGCTATACCTCAAGGTTCGCGTTATGGAAAAAGAGGGTCCGAACCTGGAGGAGATCAGGCAGAAGATAGCCGCTGTTGCGGGCGCAGGCGCGGCCGGGCGTATCAAATATGCTGTCTTCTTCGATGTGGAGGCTACGCGGCCTCTCATAGACTGGAACGTTTAATAGAATCACGTTCAAGTCCATTTGGATTGTAAAAATTATTAAAGTCTAAACAATATAGGAGCGAGAGATATGCGTACTATAGAGACTGTTGGCGTAGTCGGTTTTGGCGTAATGGGGGCGGCAATTGGCCTTAACGCAGCCATGGCCGGTTACAAAGTCGTCTTCAAAGAGATGAACGACGAGTTGGTCAACGCTATGTATGATAAGTGGGTGATTTCCGCGCTAAAAAAACGCGTCGAGCGTGGCAAGATGACCCAGGAGCAGATGGACAGCGTCGCCTCCCTCATCAAGGGGACGAGCAATTATGAAGATCTCGGCGTATGCGACCTGGTAATTGAGGCCGCCGTGGAGAACATGGACCTTAAGATCAGCATCTTCGGTGAGCTTTCAAAGGCCTGCAAAAAAGACGCAGTCTTGGTCAGCAACACCTCCACCTTCCTCATCGAAAAGGTCATGTCCAAGGTGGAGGGGCAGGAGCGCACCGCCGGACTCCACTACTTCTTCCCCGCCAACGTCAACAAACTCGTCGAGGTCATACGCCAGAAAGCCACAAGCGACGAGACCTATAACCTCCTTATGGAGTTCGCCTCCAAAAACGGCAAGGTAGCGATTTCGGTCAAGGACTTCCCCGGCTTCGCCATCAACCCTGTTTTCATTGCGGCTTATGCCGTTCTCGACTCCTTCTACGATGGCGGCAAGTACAACGTCGCGACCCTTGATGACATCTCCAAGGAAACTTTGGGCGTTCGTTTTGGGGTGATGTGGGTCCAGAACGGTTCGGGTCTCGGCACCGCATACCACGCCGCAGTATCAATGTATGAGTACCTTGGGGAGACTGATATCGGTTATCCGGCGGTACCTAAGCCGCTTCAGGAGAAGTTTGAGGCGGGTGAGTCGTGGAACCTTGAAGATGGCGAGATTAACGGTGACAAAGATGCGCGGAAATACGTCGCGGAACGCCTGCTTGGGGCAATTTTCGCGATATCGACCCAGCTCATTGAAAAAGACGTCGTCACCGAAGAGGATCTGGAGGTTGGCATCCGCACCTCTCTTGCTTGGCCCAAAGGCCCCTTCGGGCTCATGGATGAGCTTGGCGCCGAGGAAACTAAGCGGCTGGTAAAGATCGCCGTCGATGAGGGGTACTTCAAACTCCCGGCAAAGTTTGCGGCTTAATAATTGATATCGGGTACCCCGCAGGGCCGTTGGCACCAAACGGTTCTGCGGGGGGAGTATTTTCTGCTTCAATGAGGATGTGAAGATGAGCGCTGATATTTACGGCCCAGAGCACAGGATTTTCAGAGAGACCTTCAGGCGTTTTGTCGCTAATGAAATAACGCCCAATGTACCCCAGTGGGAGGAAGAGGGCGCTGTACCCAGAGAGCTTTGGCTAAAGATGGGCGAGCAGGGTTTCCTTTGCCCCTGGATACCTGAGGAGCTGGGTGGTCTCGGGCTTGGCTTTGAATACTCAGTGATATTGAACGAGGAGCTTATAAAGGGTGATGCCTACGGCTTTGGGGTGCCTCTGCACAGTGATGTAGCCGTTCCTTATGTTGAGTCTTACGCCAATGACGAAATCAAGAGTGAATGGCTGCCAAAGTGCATTTCAGGTGAGGCCATAGCTTGCATCGGCCTCTCGGAGCCTGGTACCGGCTCCGACCTTGCGGCGATAAGAACCAAGGCGATAAGAGAGGGTGACGAGTATGTAATCAGCGGCTCCAAAGTCTTTATAACCAATGGCGTGTTGGCTGATTTTTGCGTCCTGGCTTGCAAGACCGATCCCTCCGCGGGACACAGGGGCACCAGCCTTATATTTGTTCCGCTGGACCTTCCCGGCGTGAAACGCAGAGCCCTTGAGAAGATGGGCTCACACATGCAGGACACCGCCGAGCTCTCTTTTGATGAGGTTCGGGTGCCGGTCGGCAATCTGCTCGGCAAGGAGGGTGAGGGGTTCAAATACATGATGGCCAAGCTCCAGCGGGAGCGTCTTGAGGTATGCATCAAGAGCCAGGTGATGGCGGAGGAGTGCTTCAAGGAGGGTATGGAGTACGCCAAAGAGAGAAAGGCCTTCGGTAAGCCCATCGGAGATTTTCAGGCTAACGCCTTTAAACTTGCCGAGATGGCGACGGACATAGAGATAGGCCGCACTTTTCTCGATTCACTTATCGACGACTTCATAAATGGAGTCGATATAGTGCAACGCGTATCGATGGCAAAATACTGGCTTGGCGAGATGGTAAACCGGATCGCTTATGCTTCGCTTCAATTACACGGTGGCTACGGATACATGGAGGAGTACCGGATTTGCAGGCTATACAGAGACGTAAGGGCGCTGTCGATATATGCGGGCACAAGCGAAATAATGAAGCTTATCGTAGCCAGAAATATGGGTTTTTCACCAATGTAAAAGAGTCTCCCGCCTAGGCGCATGGCGCGTTGCCCTGTATGTTGGGGTTAAGGAAGGTTGCTGTTGCTTGCGGCGCGAATTAAGAGTTAAAGTGTTTTCATACACAGTGGTTTGAAAGGGGCGTTGATGGTTACCAATGTAAAAAAGATTCTCTTTGCGACCGATCTTACCAATAACTCCAAGTATGCATTTTCCTATGCAGCGGTAGAAGCAATGACACACGGTGCAAACATGGTGTTGATCCATGTTATGGAGGATATGCCGGAGAGCGTTGAAAGCTATATAGAGGGGTTCCTTGGCAAGAGCAACTGGGATAAGTTCCAAAAGGAAAATTTCTCCAGCGCCCGCCAGAAAATCATAGGAAAAAAGAGTGACTACGATATCGTAAAGGACGCACTTACCGCGTTCCCTTCCGTGGCGGATTTTGAGAAGCCCTTTGAGGCTCAAGAGGTTCTAGTAGTAAGCGGAGAGCCGGCCGAAGAGATATTGAGGTGCGCTGAGGAACGCGGCTGCGACCTCATTGTACTTGGCGCTCACAAAGGCATATTTGGAAAAAGAAATTTAGGCAGCGTAGCCAAGGCGGTCCTTCACGGCGCGAAGATACCGGTTCTCATAATCCCTCCTGCACCTTAAATATTCAAAGAGTGCAAAAAGGGCCTGGTAACGCCCATCCAGTGATACAGACACTGCACAGCTTCGCCCCTTTATGGGGCGGCTTGCAGTTGAGCCTTATGCCAACCCCAACCCTATGAAGGCAAAAATTGAGTGAGACATCCAGCAAGTGGACCACTCTGCTTGCCATTTCGGTAGCACAGTTTCTAATGCCCTTTATGCTCTCAAGCATAACGGTCGCGCTACCCTCCATCGCCAATGAGTTTAACGCAAGCGCACGTGAGTTAAGCCTGGTAGTTATCTCCTATTCGACCTCGATTTCAATATTTCTCTTACCGCTTGGCCGCCTTGGCGATATCTATGGGCGTCGCAACATCTTGCAAAAGGGCCTATTCCTCTTCGCAGTGGTCGGCGTGCTTGTGCCTCTGGCATGGTCAATCGAGTCGGTGATAGTCCTCAGATTCATACAAGGACTTGGCGGAGCGATGTTTTCCGCTT
>PKTU01000014.1 GCA_002869005.1 Deltaproteobacteria bacterium | reverse complement strand
TCAGAAAGAGTGGAAACCTCCGCTTAAAAAGGCGGGAACGGTAAAGATAATGCTTGAAAGATCTATCCTTAATGCCGAATGGAAGGAAAAATACAAGGACAAGGTGCGGACCCGAGAACGTGCGCTGGAAAAGATTCCGCGCGGCTCCCGCATCTTCATAGGCTCCGCTTGCGGTGAGCCCCAGCATCTCGTCGAAGGGCTTGCGAAATCGAGGACGGCGACCGACAGCGAGATCGTACACATCCTGACCCTTGGCGTCGCGCCATACACAGAGGAGCGCTTCTCCTCCCGCTTCCGCCACAACGCCTTCTTTATAGCCGACAACACCCGCGCCGCGGTGGCCGAAGGGCGCGCAGACTATACTCCGGTCTACCTCTCCGAGCTGCCCTGGCTTATAAAGTCAAAGAAGATACGTATTGACGTAGCCCTCGTGCAGGTATCGCCTCCGGACAAACACGGCTTTGTAAGCCTTGGAGTCAGCATAGACGTAACCAGGGTGGCAGTGAGCGCGGCTCAGCTTGTCATTGCAGAGGTCAACGAGAATATGCCCCGCACCCACGGCTACTCCTTTGTGCACGTCTCCGAGATTGACATCCTCGTTGACCACACCTCTCCGATGATAACCTACGAGTCGCCGGAGCCCGACGATGCCGCTCAGCGCATGGGCAAAACTGTCGCCAAACTCGTCGAGGACGGCTCTACCATACAGATAGGAATCGGCCTCCTGCCAAGCGCGGTGGTTCCCGCCCTCGCCGAGAAGAACGACCTGGGCGTCCATACCGAGATGTTCTCCGACTGGCTTATCGAGCTTACGGAAAAGGGGGTAATCAACAATAAGCACAAATCAATAAACATAGGCAAAACTGTAGCGTCATTTTGCATGGGCTCAAACAAACTCTATGAATACATCGACAACAACCCCGCGGTAGCCTTCCACACTAGCGAATATATCAACGACCCTTACATAATCTCGCAGAACCGAAAGATGGTCTCGGTAAACACTGCATTACAGGTGGACCTTACCGGGCAGGTTTGCTCCGACTCCATCGGCCACCACTTCTATAGCGGAATCGGCGGACAGGTTGACTTCGTAAGGGGGGCCTCCCGAAGCGAGGGCGGCAAGGCTATAATCTGCCTCTCCTCGACGATCAGGAAGACGGGAGAGTCAACTATAGTGGCGTCACTCTCCGAGGGCGCGGGGGTGGTAACCACGCGCGGCACGGTGCGTTATATAGTCACGGAATGGGGTTACGCCGACCTTCACGGAAAGTCCATACGCGAAAGGGCGATGGCGCTCATCTCCATAGCGCACCCCGACCACCGCGAAAAGCTTCTGGAAGAAGCAAAGGAGCTTAAATACGTCTACCCGGATCAGATACTCCCCACCCTCAGGGACTACCCGGAGGATTTGGAATCCACGGGCATCCACAATGGAATAAAGATTCGCTTCCGCCCCGTTCTCCCTGTGGACGAGGGGCTGATGAAGGATTTCTTCTATTCACTTTCAGAGGAGACCATCTATCTGCGCTACTTCGCCCTTGTGCACTTAATGCCGCACGCAAGACTCCAAGAGAACCTCGACCTTGACTACGAGACAAAGCTTTCCATAGCCGCGACGAGGATCAACAAGGGCGCCGAGGAGGTTATAGGTCTGGGCGAATATGGACTCGACCCGTCAACCAACATGGCTGAAACTTCTGTTGTTATAAGGGATGAATGGCAGGAGAAGGGTATCGGCAAGAAGTTGTTGTCTCTGGTAGTGGAGGCGGCAAGGAGGAGAGGATTAAATGGAGCCACCGGCTTCATACTTCCCCAGAACAGAAGGATGCTCCACCTCTACCTCGGCCTTGGCTTTACCGCCACCTACGACAGAACAGAGGAAGCTTATACTGTAAAGCTTGTCTTCGATAAGTAGCTCCGGTTGGACGGCTCGCTTTACTTAGCTCTCCCATCGCTGTAACCGAACTCCTCCACGATGAGCGGGTCAACGCTGTCGAAGGAGACTGCTAAGCCCCTTGTGTCACACCTCACGACGCTACCGCTCCTCATTCCCCTCCTGCCGGAAGGCAGCACATACTTTGCAAAGATACGGGTTCCAGGCTCAACATCAATGTCGGTTTTGATGTAAAAGCCT
>PKTU01000187.1 GCA_002869005.1 Deltaproteobacteria bacterium | reverse complement strand
CAAGATAGGCAACCGAGTCAGTCCCCATGCTTGTGCCGATCAGCCACACGGGAACATCTGCCTGCGAGCGCAAGAATTCCGCTACCGCCTTAACATCTTCGAGGTGTTCTTGGGTGCTACGCCGTAGAGGCAAAAAGCCCGAGGCATCACTAGGAGTGTCAATTACGGCTACCTGTAAACCATTCTGTGCGAATTTATCCCGAGACCTTACTAGAAAATTGGTCTTTCCCCAAGTCATTGAGCCACCACTCAATTTCAACTCACCATGCCCTCAGGCAAACAGAATTACGCTAGCGACTGGCGGCCCTGAAGGCATAATGTGAATAAAGCCCTGCTTAACGCCGGGCCTTGAATCGACTCTAAGCACATGCCCGGAGATGCTGTTGCAGCCGACAAGAAAAAGGACTCCAATAAATATCTGAACCTTCAACCAGTTAGCCAAGAGGACTCTCCTTTTAGAAATAAAAGACGTTGCGTTCCGGGTCAATTCTCCCTCAGGTGTCCCACGATTGCAAAATCGACGGTTTTCATCAATAAGCTTAGCGCTGCTTGGAAAGACTCTGCTTTGGGCTATGCTATATATGTAAGTTCCTTTCCACGTAAGCAGCCTCAAAATTAAACGCCAATAGGCAATGGCAGCATGCAAGACACCGGAGTATGAGGCTGAAAAAAGGGGTGAAAATATGAATATTGAAATTTATTTAGATGAAGCTCAACTGCTCTTAGATATTCTCGAGTCAGACCTGCGAGATATTAAAGGAGAAATCCACAAAACGGAATCTGAGGAGTTCAAGCAAGAATTGCTAGAGAAAAAGGACCTTTTAGTGAAAGTTACGGGGCAAATATGCGAAAAATGTTGTTGCTAACTGAATCCCAAAGCTGTTTTTTGCCCTTCGTTTGGTTTTCTCAATAATTTCAACGCAAATCCTTCACTTCTGAAGCGAAAGGGCACCCTGGCGGGCGCCCTTTTCATATACGACCGGTTTGTAGGGTGCACTCATTGTATAAAGTTGCCCCCAAAACAAAGCGCCCCTGCCAAGTGAGCAGCAAGGGCGCTGTGAAGTTTTCCGTATGTATATGACTTTAAATTATTCAGTAGCCTCTGTCATTGAAACAATATCCATCTGAACAAACTGGCCGTCAAATGCATCGGGTGCAGGAGGTATGCCTGGGATTATTAGAGGATCCCCGTACTCCGAGTCTTGGTTTAATATTATGCGAATCTCGTCACCATCCAAACCACCACTATCTGCATATAAAGTAATAGTTGCCCCTGCATCAGCAAGTATAGTCTTCTCAAAATCAAATTTCCAGCAATGCAATGTTCCGCTACTACCGTTATTTAAGTAATAAATAGCTGGAGGCGATGTAACTTCTATACTAAAAATATTCCATGTATCATGTGAATATTTAAGACCGTCATCCAGCCACATGAAGTCTGGTGCCTCATCATATACTTCACGTGTCACTAATGGCGTATCGTAATAAGTTTTTTGTTCAACTACACCCCTAACCCGTATTGTTACATTATAAACAGTCCCTTCTTCACCGCTAACAATTACTTCATCTTCAACATTTTCGGTATAGGTTACACAGTCATGGTCGTAAATTGATTCTGCATCGCATGGCAATTCAACCCTTAGCGTTGTTGACATAGAATCATCATCGCTATTAGAGCATAAAAAATCACCACACCCAATAAATACCATTGGTACAATTACAATAATAAACAAGACATAATATCTTTTAAGTTGAAACATGTGGCCTCCTTTGGCTTGAGGTACAAACTTTAAACGATCGAAGAAAAGTTGCATATTCAAGAGCCTCTGTCATGGGAGCAACAGGGTGCGAACCCCTCATGTGGAGGACGTACGACTTAAGAACGTTAGCGGCGTGCAGTTAAGATTAACTCAAAAAGTGGGGGTAGCAAGATTATGAGGGTTGAGTTCAGTGAATGTTATACGCGAGGTAATGTGGAGGTTATGGTTAAAGCGCTTTGTCAATAAGGTTCACTTCTGACACCAAAGGCCACTAACGGAGGTGGTCTTTCCATATACGACCGTTTTAGAGGTTTTGATCTTGTGGCTTTACGAAGCGTCTTGGGATCTGTTCTTCGAGAAAGGTAGCGACGGACT
>PKTU01000137.1 GCA_002869005.1 Deltaproteobacteria bacterium | reverse complement strand
CGCGCGGGCGCCGACTTCCTGCTCATCTGCACCAACACCATGCATATCTGCGCCCCAAGAATTGAAGCGGCGCTTTCGATCCCCCTGCTTCACATAGCTGATGCGACCGCCGAGGCGCTCCTTGAGAGGGGGATCGGGAAGGTCGGCCTTCTGGGCACGGCTTTCACCATGGAGGAGGCGTTCTACAAGGGACGGCTTAAGGACAAGCATGGCCTCGAAGTGCTCGTGCCGGAGCGCGGCGACAGAGCCTTCGTCAACGGTGTCATCTTCGACGAGCTTTGCTGCGGGGTCGCCTGCGGCCCCTCCAAAGAGGGGTACCTAAGGATAATCGAAGACCTCGCCGCGCGGGGTGCGGAGGGTATAATACTTGGCTGCACCGAAATCGGTATGCTCATCTCTCAGGAAGACACCGATGTTCCCCTCTTTGACACCACGGAGCTTCACGCCAAAAAGGCTGTAGCGCTTGCTCTGTCCGAATAGCATATGTCTATACATATCGTTGAATTTTTCCAGCGCCAATAATTGCCCTTCCGCTAGCCGGAAAATTGCCGCAAAAAAAGCCGGGACTCTATGAGCCCCGGCTTTTTGGTTTGGTATTAATTCCCGCGTATTATTTTTTCTCCAGCCCAGGTTTTCTGAACTCGCCGGTCTCGATTGGAATCGCGACCTTGAGCAGCAGGGTGAAGATTATTAGGCCGATCGCCCAGATGCCCATGGAGATAAGCACCTCAGCTGTTGTCGGTGCATATTCCCACACTTCGCCAAGCGGGGTGGGGGTGAAGCCGGGGATGATGAGGCCGGGGCCCTTTTCAATCCATACGCCGATGAACATCATTACGCACGCGAGGTTGAGGAATTTGAAGTTCTTCCTGAGCTTCGGCACTATCATGATGATAAAGGCGGTTACGTTTAGTGCTATAGCAGTCCAAATCAGCGGCACCAGCCCGTCGTGCCCGTGAAGCCCCTGAAAGAGGTACTCCATCGGCGCGAGGTGTACGGTGTGGCTGTAGTATTCCTTGAAGACCTCGGAGATGAGGAGGAAGAGGTTTATGCCCATCGCGTAGGCGATAATTTCGCCGAGCTTGAAGATTGCCTCATCCTTAATCTTAATCTTCGTCGTCGAGCGGATTATCTGGAAGGCGATTATGATGAAGCTCGGCCCGGAGCAGAACGCTGAGGCGATAAAGCGGGGCGCGAGGATCGATGCATTCCAGAAGGCGCGCGCGGGGAAGGCGCTATAGAGAAACGCCGTAACCGTATGGATGGAGACCGCCGCCGGCACGGAGAAGATGATGAAGGGCCAGAGTATCTTATAGTTGGGGTGCTCGTTGTGGTACGCCTTCCAGAGGATGTACACCGGCACGCAGAGGTTTAGCGCAAGGTACATGTTTAGCACCACTACGTCCCAGGAGAGCATCGAAACGGGGAAGTTGAAGATGCCGAGCCCCGGTACTAAGTGCCAGAAACGCTCCGGGTGCCCGAGATCGAAGGTGACGAACATGAGGCACATGCAGATGGCGGAAACAGCCAGCAACTCGCCTAGCAGGACGATCTCTTTAATGGGGCCCCATTTGTAGATATACGCGGGGATTACAAGGAGCACCGCCGCTGCTGCCACGCCGACTAAAAAGGTGAAGTTGCCGATGTAGATGCCCCAGCTCACCGGGTCTCTCATGCCGGTAACGATGAGGCCGTCGGAGAGCTGCTGTGTCCACGCCGTAAGGCCGATTGCTGCGAGCAAGATGAGAAACGCCATCCAGGCGTAGTACCGCTTAGACCCGACAAAGACGAGCTTAACGGTACCGACAAAAAATTCCATGAAATTTGCCATTTGTCCCGTCCTTATCCGAAGAAGTAGAAGAATTTAGGCTCAGTGAGTAGGTCTTCCTTGATGCGGAAGACCCGCTTGTGCTCGAAGATGTACCGGACCTCTGAGGTCGGGTCATTCATATCTCCGAACTTTCGGGCGCCCACCGGACATACTTCAACACAAGCCGGGTAGCGGCCCTCGCGGGAGCGCTGTATGCAGAAGGTGCACTTTTCCACTACGCCGCGCATCCTTGGGCGGTTGCCGAGGTAGTGTGTGTTGGGATTCATCTCCTCGGCGGGGAGGTGTGGGTCGCCCCAGTTGAAAGAGCGGCCCTCGTAGGGGCATGCGGCCATGCAGTAGCGGCAGCCGATGCACCAGTTGTAGTCAACGACTACGATGCCGTCATCTTCTGTCCAGGTCGCCTTTATGGGGCAAGCCTTAACGCATGGAGCCTTCTCGCAGTGCTGACACTGGACGGGCATGTAGTATTTGCCCTCTTCCGGCACCATCTCCGGGTCGTAGTAGCGGTTGGACTCTTCAAAGTCCATCGTTCCGTTCTCGAACTGGAGAACCTTGATGTAGTGCACCTGAGGATTCTCGCGTGACTGGTTGTTCTCGTCGACGCAGGCGTAAACGCAGCGGCGGCAACCGATGCAGCGGTTGAGGTCCAACGCGTAGGTGAATTTAACGCCGTCGATAGGCTCAGTGTCCTTTACCTTTACATCCTTGCCGTAGCGCTCGGAGTATTCCTTCTCCATGCGCGCAAGAACTTGAGCCTTCTCCTCCTTGGTCATCTCGCGATAATTTTTCTGGAGGTACTCCTCAAGGGAGTGGATTGTCAAAAAGCCGCTCTTCTTGGAGTTCGCGGAGGCCATCGCTTTTCCTGCAAGGGTTGCGCCGATAGCCGTTCCCGCAAGCCCCTTCATGAATTTACGGCGGCTCGCCGTGCGGGGGTTTACGGTAGTTACCGTTTTTTTATCTTTAGACATATATATAGCCCTTTTCCTGAATATGTAAGCGATGAACTAGTGGGCCGCGCCAGCTTTCGCGCCGCCTGGGACCGCGGGGGGCGGCTCGGGCTTTAAAGCTTTGAACTTTGGAGTGTGCGGGTTGTGGCAGTGCGCGCAGAGAAGATAGTGCTTCTGCCCATTCCAGCTGCCGGTGCGCTTGCCGTGTATGCCGGCGCGCCAGTCGCGAAACTTATCGCCATGGCACTGACCGCACAATAAATAGGACTCCTCAAAGGGGACCTTGGTACCGTTTTGCAGGTGCAGCACGTCGCGGTTCTCCGCATCGTGACAATCCAGGCACCAGCGGAACTGCTCTGCGTGGTGAAGGACTATGTCGCTGTGCTCATCTTCAAGCATCCTCGGAGTACGATCTACGTCCATGTCGTTATGGCAGTTTTCCGCGCAGGGGTAGTAATCCTCGTCAAGCTCCGGGGGATCCACCGGGAAGTCCCCGGCCTGATTTGCCAGGGCGAGTCCCAGCCCTCCCAAGAGGACGAGAGCGGCAACTGCGGCGATTAGCCGGCTACGCTTCATCTTCACTGAACCTCCTTTGTTATTATTGGAACAATAGTTTTTTAAGCTAAGACCTTTGTTTGCCGGTCAGGATATTGCTTACAATATACCCAAAACAATAAGATTGCGTAGTACCTTGGGAGGTAGAGTTACTACTTTAGGGTAGTATGGAAAGTCAATCATGAAAACAATATTTAAAAAGTCGAGAAAAGGCGGGGAATTTCTCTGATTGGATGCGAATGGCAAAACTTTGTTTTATCAAGTAGTTAACTGATATATGAAGATTGTCGCTCTTTGTTTAGTGGTAAATTTAATTTTAACCCATGCGATGAGGGGCAAAATTTGATGGCGTATAAATTTTGTGAAATAAGCAAAAAAAAGGAGCGACCCTGGTGGGCCGCTCCTTTTTTGAGCTTTATAGAAGGATGAGGGGGCTACCTGATGTACTCGTCCTCATCCAGCGTCTTGATCGTCGAGTAGGTCTGAAGGTCTTTCTTGGCTTTCTCCACCAGATCCTTTGACTTGTTGAGAAGGTCCTTGGAGAAGGCATAGTTGTGAACGGGGTTGCCGTTTACCACAAGCTTGAGGTTCTTCTCCGCTTTGTTCAGGAGGTCTTGAGCGTCGTAAGTGTATTCTCCGCTCTTTATCATCCTGAGGACCATCCTCTGCGTGGAGGCGAGCATCTCTTCAACCTCCTGGGTGTTGAGGGTCGCGGCTTCGGCGATCCACTCATCAACCATCTTGGCGTAGCTCTCGTCCTCGTCGTGACATTCAAGGCAGGTGCCCTTGATGCCGTCAACGGTAGAGCGCTTGTCATCGGCTACCTCGACGTGACATTCGTCGCATGCAACCGCGTCAACCATCACGTTCTTCTCGCCGCGCTCGTCACAGCTCTCCTCGTCACAGGCGTTTTGCCCGTTGTAGAGGTTGTGATTTTCGATATGACAGTCTGAGCATTCCACGGAGCCGACGCCGGAGCCGTGGTGGCACTCGTTGCAGTTCCTGAGGAAGGTCTTGCCGTGGTCACTGCGCTCTGAGTGGCAGTCAAGGCAGACGAAACCCTCTTCCTCGACGTGAACGTCGTGGGGGAACTGTGAATTGCCGAAAGGCACAGGCTTGGTCTGGATACATTCGACGCAGCTGTGACAGAGCTGGGTGCAGCCGTTCGGCGTATCGACGGGCTTGAGCTTGTAGGTTGAGTCAACCACCATAATCGCGCGCTGGGCTCGCTCGCGGGTATCTTCAAGTATCTTGAGCGCGTAATCCATATTATGAACGCCGTGCCCATTTCTTACGAAAGCGAGGTTCTTGTCTGCGATATCCAGTATCTCGCTTGCCGAGGATGCCCCTGAGCCGATGCGCTTGCGCGCGTCGGAGAGCTCTTTTTGGGTGACTTTGATTTCATCGGTGAGGATATCTTTCCAATGCTTCGCCATCACGTCATAGCCCTCTCCGTGACAGTCGGCGCAGGATTGGATAGCCTTGTCGAAGCTGAGCCTAAGGATTGGCTTGTCGCCGTCGGCGGATGGGGTGATAGCAATATGGCAGCTGTCGCAGTCGGCGTGAGCCTGGTACATCGGGCTGGGATAATCCGGAATCTCCGCGGCGCCGGCACCCATGTACATCAGCCTAATAGACTCGTGCTGATCGAAAGAGTGGCACTTGACACAGTTGGTGTCATAGTGGAGCCCCTTTCCGGGAAGCGCGTTGTTCATGAGAGCAACGCCCGCGCCGTCCTCGAGGCCCATATCGGTGGACTCGGGGCGGATAATGCCGTGGTCGATTACCGAGTGGCAACGGTAACACTCGACCTTGTGTTCGGAAACGTGGAGCTTGTGCATCTTCTCGGCGTTGACCTCGGATATGAGTATGTCAGGCTCGGAATGGCACTGTACGCAGATATTGTCGTTAAGGTGCCCGTCGCCGAAGATTACGTCGAAGTGGCACTGCTCGCAGGGGACGTTCCTGTCGAGATAATCTTTGTGCACGAAGGGCATATTCTCGTTGGCGTCGATGTAGATCTTCGCCTTTGTCTCCTGGTGACAGAGTTGGCATTCCGCCAGAGGCTCTTCACGCTCGCCGCCGTAGAAGTGGCAAGCGAAACAGGTCGACTCGGTAACCGTTAGATGTTCACCCTGAACGATCTGGGAGTGACAGCTGACGCAGCGAAGGTCCTTGCCCCGGCGCAACTCACCAAGGTGGGATTCGTGGTCAAAGTGTACGCCCTTGAATACAACGGGAGTCTCGGCCAGCGTGGTCACCGAATGGCAACCCTCACGCAGGCAGGAATCGTCGCTTATCTGGGTGTGGGGGCGGGATGGAGCGGTGCCCGTGATCTTCATGACTATGTGGGCCTGCGCTTTCCACTTGCCGACCAACATGCCTTTAAGCCCTGGCTCGAAGTGGCACTCGGTACAGGCGACGTCCTTGTGGGTGGAGTTTCTCCAGGACTCGATGTAGGTATTCATGTTATGGCATGAGCCGCAAAATTGAGGGGTGGCGGTGATCTCAAGGACCGCCACGAGCAGGACCGCCACGAATACCCCGATGATACTTAGGGATATTAGTAATCCCTTACGGTTTTCGCTGACACCGTGCTTGATAACACGGAATATCCCCGAGACGAACTCGCGGTGCAGCTTCCATAATTGACGCAACATTGTTAGCGTACCTCCATAAACAGTTAATTGTTCATATGTAAATTACGTTGAATCGGGTGGAAACAAGGGCCATAAAAGCGTACAATTAAGAACAGTTACACTCTTAGCGGCGGTTGCCTGTCCGTTTGAAAACCTCATAAACAGGCAAACATTCCCAAGTGCGGTGCATAAACGCGAACAGGCTAAAGGAAGACGTAATTGATTGCAAGAATACTTTTTACTTTGATTGTAGGGATTTTTTTCGTAATACCTCCGGTCATGTCAGCGCAAATAGTGCCGGACAATGGTTTCATCATTCTTTACTCTGCCGATGAGCGTGGCGAAATAGACCCCTGCGGGTGAAACAAAAATCCACGCGGCGGTCTTGCCAAGCGAGCAACGTATTTTGATGAGATAAGAAGTGAAGGTCGGCCTGTTATCACCCTTAACGCGGGCAATATGCTCTTTAAAAGGGAGCATATCAAAGAGGATAAGGCCGAATCGGCGAAGTTGACCGCCGAGCTTATCCTCAATGCCAACGAGTTGATGAAGTATGACGCGGTAAGCGTCGGAGCCTATGACCTCTCGATGGGGATTGATTATCTACTGGCGAGGGTAAATGAGCTATCGACTACCTTTCTATCCGCCAATCTATATGACAAACGCGGAAGACTCCTCTTCAAGCCAACGCTTATAAAGAAAGTGGGTGCTCTGAAAATTGGGGTCATAGGTCTTCTGGACGACAACGTCAAACTAGACAAGATTCCCGACGGAAGAAAGCTGGAGGTCACAGATCCCTACGACACGGCGGAAAAACTTTTGCCCGAGCTTAGGAAAGAGGGGGCGGACGTTATAATAATTCTCACGGATATAAAGGGGGGCGCGCTTCGAAAGCTCGCCAGGACAACCTCCGGAATAGATTTCATCATCGCCAGCGACAAGAGGAACCGCATCTCTTTGCCGGTAGTCGTAAACAACACCCACATCTCCCACCTCGATAGGGGCGGGAAATGTGTAGGATACCTCGAAGTCCTCCCGGCAAAGGGCGCCACCGATGATTCCCGCGGCAAGGTGGTTGGAAAGTATCTGCTTAGAAACAGCTTCAATCAGCTGAGACTTGAAATACCCGACGACCCCCGTGTAGCCGAAATGGTTAAAAGCGCCAAGGCGCACATCTCCAAGGCCCAGGAGGGTGAAATCGCGGACTCAGGCGACGATGAAAGCGACAGCGGTTGTGGGACACGTTATGTATCAGCGAAAACCTGTAAAGAGTGCCACCCCGGCCGCTTCGCGTGGTGGAAGACCACCAAACACTCAAATGCGATGGCATCTTTAGTGGCTAAACAGAGCCAGTTTAACGAAGAGTGCGTAATGTGCCATACCCTCGCCTATGAGTGCGATGAGGGGGCGCTCTCAATGGGCACCCTGGAATCGTTCAAAAACGTACAGTGCGAATCCTGCCACGGACCGGGAGAGCTGCATGTCAAAAGCAAGGGCGAGCAATCGATGGACCCGATTCCGACAAGGACTACCTGCCTGAAATGCCATACCCCGGAAAGGAGCCCTGTCGAGAACTTCGACTACAGGGTCAAAGATATCTGCGGAGAAAAAATAGAGGGATAGAGGTAAGGCTGAAGATGAATTACGGGAGCCCGCGATTTAAGCGGGCTCTTTTTTTATGCATACGCGCGGATTAACTCGCTCTGATTAAGCTTTAATCGGCGGCATCCATTTCATCTTTAGGACTTGGGCTGTGGCTAAGATATATGGAAGGCATGGGTCTTTATATATCATGCAATTCGCAGGTTGGTGTCCAGGCAGCTGGTTTAATATGCGCGAGGGAATACGCAAGGAAGATTGCATAGAACCTCTACTGGTCGTCCAATTAGTTTATCGACTTATCAGATAAAAGAAGGAGGCGGCCCATATGGACCGCCCCCTTTTCATTGCGGATTGTCATCCCTGCCGGGAGCTATCAGTGTGCCAAAAAGCCCCAGATTATAAGAATGATGCAGAGTAGCCCAATGCCCAGCGCCAGGAAGCCGAAGATTTGGCTTATCAGGTCGGAGAGGGGATGGCTGGGTTTGGTCTTGTAGCTTTCAAGCCGTCCCTCCGCCTCAAGGCGCTTGGCCCAGTCGGCGCGCTCATGCATCAGCTCATACTTCGGCACCCAGCCGCGGAAGATGACCATATCCATCGGGAACTTGCCGGGGCGAAAGTGCGTGTTGAAAAAGTGAACCGTGAAGATGAAGCCGGACGCCAGAAGCGCTTCGTCACTGTGGACAATTATCGCAACGTTGAAGATCCAGCCCGGCATGAATTTACCGAAGAACTCCGGGAACCAGAGGAGCAGGCCGGAGCCGCCTATGGCGAACATACCCCAAAAGACCGCCAGGAAGTCGAACTTCTCCCAGTAGGTCCAGCGCTCGAAGGTGGGCTCTTTGCCGCGCCCGAAGAACCAGGCGACCATCGCCTTGAAGTCCTTGACGTCCCTTAAATTGGGGAAGAGCGAGTCGGGCCCGAAGAGGCGCTGGAAGAAAGTGCTGCCATCCCTCTTCAAAAGGAGGAAATAGAAGACATAGGCGCAACAGAGGCCGAAGTAAACGAAGGTTATCACCGCGCAGATGCGGTGCACGTATCCAGCGGCATGGGGGCCACCCATTAGGTCCATGAGAGCGTGAGCCCATGGAGCGCTGTTGAACTTTAAGGGCGCGCCAGTGACAACGAGGCCGAGGAAGCTCACCGCCATGAGGATGTGGAGAATTTTGTCGAAGGCTGAAAAGCGGCGGTAGGGCCTCAGCGCTTCAGGTACTTCGCGATGGATGCACTCCCAATTTTCATGGCCGTTTGAGTGTGTGTCCCAATATGCCCTGTACCACCAGAGGAAGGTATGAATCCAGAAGACCGCAAATACTCCTATGAGAAGCACGGTCATAAGCATGTATGTCCAGTAGAGGACCGGGAACTTGTCCTGGTCGTGATAGTCGCTGTGTGCGTAAAACTGTGCGAAGTTTATTGAGGAGCCGGGATGGCAGGTCCCGCAAGTGCCGGGAAGGTTATCCGGACTGATTGTGGAATCAGGGTTGCTTTGGGAGAGGATGCCGTGCCCGGAGTGGCAGTCAGCGCACCCCGCCGCCAAACCTGAGCCCAGTGAGGCGACCTTGCCGTGGTAGCTCTCCTCATAGGTCAAGACCGCTACTTCGGGTACGTCGTTTCTCGCCATCATCTCCACGTCGGCGTGGCATTTGTGGCAGGAAGCGGTATGGAATGCCCTGCTTGCAGGGGTATTTGCGTCGCCTATCGCCTCTATTCTGTGTAGCCCGTGGCAATCAGAGCAGTCCGGCGCGTCGGCGTTGCCCTCCGCGACAGCGACTCCGTGGACGCTGGCCTGATAATCGTCTCCGTCATGGCACCCCACGCAGATGTCCACAACCGTTTGCTTGTTGCCGTCCCATTTGGGATCGGTGTGGATATTTGAGTGGCAATCGGAGCATTTGACGTCATTGTACATATGCACCGACGCAAAGTGCTCACGCCCCTCCTCCGGGTGGCATCGGTGACAGGTTTCAACCTTCTCCTGTGTCACCGACCCGCAGTCCTCGTGTACGCCTATATCAATTACATCGTAGTGGCAGCTGTTGCAGGCGTTTTGACCGTGCGCCGACGCATTGTAATCATCCAGCTCAAATTCGTCGTGGCACTCGATGCACTCGGAGTCTGCGATACTGGCGAAGGAAGTGGAGTTGGTAAGGATTACGCCGACGGCAAATGCCGCGGCGAGGAGACAAAGCCCCCGACAGAAAATTTTCATAGGCCACCCTCTTTAATGAACGTGAAAAATGCCACAATAAAAACACTAGCTATGCCGCTATGAAATTTTCGTATTGCGAAAATAAAACACCATAAATACGTCATATGGCGTGAAATATGGAGATATAAATACCGTACTCAAGAGAGTTTTACAAGCCGTAAATTATGAAAGCCATTGGCAAATTCGATGAACCCCAGTCATTTTATAGAGAATTATTTCACATGCAAGGTTTTTGTGAAACTAATCTCATCTTACCTACATAAGCTACCTCCCCACTCCCTTGCCATCGGGAGCGCCCCTAGTTACAATTCAAGCAAACTTTTAGGCGGGTGCACCCGCAGGGATGGAAATATTGTCGGTAATGGAGATATTAAAGTTCCCCGATCCGGTCCTGAGGAAGAGGGCAAAAGAGATCGAGGTCGTCGATGACCGCGTGAGGGAGCTTGCGGAGAAGATGATAAAAACCCTTCACGCCGCCCCGGGCGTCGGCCTGGCTGCTCCGCAGGTAGGTGTTAGTGAAAGGTTGATAGTGGTCGACGTCTCTGCGGGCGAGGACCCCGATGAGATTCTTGTAATTGTCAACCCGGAGTTTACCTATCGCGAAGGTGAGACGGGGATTGAGGAGGGATGCCTCTCGGTGCCCGATTTTACGGAGATGGTGCCCCGTTCCGAGAGGGTCGTCGTTAAGGGGCTCGACCTGGAGGGGCGCTCCATAACGGTTGAGGGTGAAGACCTTTTCGCCATAGTCCTGCAACATGAGATGGACCACCTCGACGGAGTGCTCTTTTTCGACCACATCTCCAAACTAAAGCGCTCACGCTACATAGCAAAGAGAAAAAAACAGCTCCGCGAAGAGTCCAACAAGCAGGGGAGCGCCTGAACTTGGCCCGAGGCGTTGTATTCCTTGGGACAGGCATGGTTGCTGTTGCTGCGCTGGAGGCACTTTGCGAGGCGGATGAGCTTATATCGCTAGTTGTCACACAGCCAGACAAGCCAAAGGGGAGGGGCCGAAAGCTCTCACCTCCACCGGTAAAAGAGCGGGCACTTGAGCTTGGCCTGCCGGTATACCAGCCGGAAAATGTCAACGACCCCAAGGCGCTTGAGCGTATATCATCCAGCGCTCCGGAATATCTTGTAGTCGCTGATTATGGGCAGCTTCTAAAGGGGCCGCTCCTCAAGTTGGCCCCCGGCGGCGCGATAAACGTACATCCAAGCCTGCTTCCTACAGGTAGGGGGCCGGCCCCTGTGGCGTGGGCTATCCTTTCTGGGGATAGGGAGACCGGCGTGTCAACGATGCTCCTGGATAGCGGCATGGATACCGGGCCGGTGCTTTTGCAGGAGAGCATGGAGATTCCCCCGGATGCCACGGCTGGCGATATTTCCGGAGAGCTATCGCTCCTTGGGGGAAAGCTCCTCGTCAAGACCCTTGCCGGGCTTCGAGACGGCTCCGTCACAGCTACCCCCCAGGACCATGAAAAGGCAACCACCTCCAGACTCTTTGACAAGGAGTTTCAGAAGGTGGATTGGGCTGATTCCGCCGTAAGAGTGGCCGCGAAGGTTAACGCCCTCTCACCCTTCCCGAGTGCAAGAGCTTTTCTCGGGGGGAAGCTCATTAAACTTCTGCGCGCAAGGCCTCTTGATATGTCGGGTGCGCCTGGCGAGGTTCTTGATGTTTCCGGAGAAGGTTTTGTCGTAGGATGCAGCGAGGGAGCTGCACTAATACTTGAGGTCCAACCTGAGGGCAAGAGGGCTATGGACGCGGCTTCATTTGTTCGCGGCGGCGGCGTCAAGGCTGGCGACAGGTTCGATACCGGGGATTGATTTCAGAGGAAAAGAGAGTCATGGAGATAGATAAGATTTTTGCCCTCGCCGAGGGGGAGATGGAAGCGGTAGAGAAGGAGTTCGAAAAGAACCTCGACTCGGAGATATCGCTTATTCCCGTAATCGGAAAATATATCCTCGATAGCGGCGGCAAGCGCATGCGCCCGCTATTTTTAATCCTCTCCGCAAAGCTCGCGGGCTACGAGGGGCCAAACGCGGTGCCCCTTGCCGCTATTATGGAGTTCATCCATACGGCCACGTTGCTACATGACGACGTAGTGGACAATGCCCACATAAGGAGGGGACAGGAGGCGGCCCATGTCATCTGGGGCAACTCCGCGGCGGTGCTTGTGGGCGATTTCCTCTTCAGTAAATCATTTAAACTTCTCACCGCTCATGGCTCCACTGAGATACTACGCGCCGTCTCCGCAGCCACTACGGCGATAGCCGAGGGTGAGGTGCTGCAACTCGTCAAAACTTGCGACATCGATTTGACCGAGTATGAGTATCTGCGCGTCGTCATAAACAAGACCGCCATGCTCCTTGCAGCGCCATGCCAGGTTGGCGGGCTCTTGGGCGACCTGCCCGAAAGTCACGTCGACGCACTGTATAAGTTCGGCTTAGAGTTGGGCGTTTCATTTCAGATAATCGACGACTGCCTGGATTACGTCGCCGATGAGGAGGCCTTCGGTAAAAAACGAGGCACCGACCTTGCCGAGGGCAAGATAACAATGCCCCTTATCTATGTCCTGAGACAGGGCAGCGAGGAGGAGCGCGAGCGGGTCGAGGAGATAATAAACCGTGAAGAGCTCATAGCGGGAGACCTCGACTACATCCTGGACCTCATCGAAAAATACGACGCAATAAACTGGTCCAAGGGAAGGGCTGCCGATCTTGTCGCCAAAGCCAAGGGGTATCTGGATATTTTCGAGCCGGGCATATACCGCGACGCTTTGAGGGGTCTCGCGGACTACACTGTCACCAGGCACCTTTAGATAGAGAGCCCGGCCAGCGGATTCCCTGAAATTATCCGCCCAGTTGTGCTAATCTCCATGGGATGAAAAATGAAAACTTCCCAAAAGGGTCAATCGCGGTAGTCGCCACCCCCCTTGGCAACATGGGCGACATTACGCGCCGCGGTATAGAGACTTTGGAGGCGGCGGACGTTGTCGCCGCGGAGGATACCGCGAAACTGTTGGACGTATAGGTGGCATAGAGCGCCGCGGGATAGGGTTGATTCAGCGGCGTTGCCAGGAGAAAGCTGG
>PKTU01000133.1 GCA_002869005.1 Deltaproteobacteria bacterium | reverse complement strand
GTAAGGATCCCCGCCTTGAAGAGTTCGGGCGTTGCCGTAGTCACCCCAGCACCTCAATCTCATCGCCGACCTTGACTTCGCCTACCGAGACGACCTTAGCGAACACACCTTCCCGTGGCATTACGCAGTCCCCGGCCTGATGGTAGATAGCGCAACGGTCGTGGCACTCCTTACCATGTTGCGTCATCTCAAGTGTCACTCCGCCGCCTATGGTAAAGCGAGCGCCCAGCGGCAAGGCGAGCAGGTCGACACCCTCCGTGGTGAGATTTTCTCCAAAGTCGCCGGGGCCTACGTCGAGGCCCATCTTAACCATCTTGTCAATCGACTCTTGCGCGAGGAGGCTGACCATGCGGTGCCAATCCCCCGAATGGGCGTCACCCTCCAGCCCCTCTGTAGTTATCTTTGCCGAGCCCACTGGAGTTTTTCTCACTCCCTTGGTCTCGCTGGTATTTACGGATACTAATGAAGCCATTTTAGATACCTCTCTTTAATTCTTTCCCCGGCGGTGTAGGATACGCAATGCCGAAGTTGCTATCACGGAGGCTACGTTTCGGCTCTTTGAGAGGGTCCTGAGGTCTCTTTCCTGAAGGGTCTCAAGGAGGCGAATCGCCCTGGGCATAGGGGTTTTGGGGTTTTGTGCCAGTGCAAGCCTTATGGGATAATTTTTTAACCATTCCTTGCGGGTAAGGATATAGGAAATTATCTCATCGGCCATCATCCTATCCTGCGCGATGAGTAGGACTTCATCTTCACGGATCTTAGGGCTATGTATTACAGCGCTCACCACCGAGCGGTTTGTGTCTTTCGCCAGCAGTTTTCGCGCACCTGCGGAGCCAAGGGTGGCGAGCTTTATCTTTTCAGCTACCGATAATCCCTGGATAAGTTGATAGATATTCTTTCCATCGTTTAAAGGAGAGTCGTCTATGACCTCCATTGTCTTCGCGGCCTCCTCCCTGGCAATTTCTTGCAAAGAGGGAGTTTCTGCCGCCTCCTCATCTAAACCATCGGAGCCAAGGGATGAGGGCTCCCCATTCGATGCCTCATCAGTCAGCGCTGACAAATCTTCCTTGGAAAGCAGCCCGCTGGCAAGGAGCGCTTTAACTACCTCCTCGCTCCTCTTAAGAAGCCTGACGTTACCGGCTAAAATTTTCACCTGTAGGGCAGTCAGTTGAGGGATGAGCGCCAGGGCGCTATCGGCGGAGAGATTTTGGTGCGTAAGTAATTGCTGAATAATAGCATTGTTGTCGCTAAAATATTCGGCTATGACATCGAGCAGCCCCTCAGGAAATGAATTTATCCCGAGGACCTTTATTATGCTTGCCTGAGGGATAGCCAAAAGTGACTTTGTCGCCGAAGATCTAACCTTTTCCTCAGGATCTTTTATTAAAAGAGAGTATACGGAGACCATCTCCAGGTTTGAAAGCGGCACCTCTCCTCTTGCAAAAGCAAGCCTGACATCAACGGGCTCGCTAGGAGCGACACTTTTCTTTAAAACGTCCGAGATGGGTAATTCGCTTATCATCACTCGTTTTTCGTAACTACCGCGTCCACTATCTTCTTTTTTCTTAGAAGAGCGGCTACGGTATCTGCTTCCGCCTTCTTAGAGTATGGTCCGCAACTCAACTTCCAGACAGGAAGATCGCCCGAGAAGGGCGCGACGCCAGCGCCTTTTATCCCCTGTTTTTCTAGTAACGAAAGCGCCTTTTCAGCCTCTTTATCTACAAAGTAGTATGCCACCGCCGAGCCGTTGGCGGCCTCCACCTCATATCCATGTTCCTCAAGAATATCCTTTGCCCTGGCAACATCTCCACCCTCGATTGTGAGCTTGAAGCCCTTGCCTGGGCGGACGATTTTATCCCTGAAGTGACTTACATTCACAGCATCTATCTCACGCTCAAGCGCTATGAGGTAACGCTGGCTCCTGAAGAGTCCAGCCCTCACTGCATAGCCGCCCAGCTTTTGAGGAGCAACAGGAGCCGCTTCATTAGCAGTCTCTTCCTTGGCTTCTCCAAGCGGCGCGACCGTAGGATCAACCGATTCTTCCTTCGCCGAGACCTCAACCATTATCGGCTGGGCGGCCTCTTTTACAGGCTCTTCAACAACGGCTTTATCCGGTTCGCGCTCATGCCTTAAAGCAGCGGAGATCTCATCGACGGAACCCAATAGGTCGACAGAGGAGGTTAAAGCGACCGGTGTAATAGCGCTGCGCTCCAAAAGGAGGTTTGCGACGATGAGCAGCACGACCAATACTACCGCGAGCGCCACAATAAATGTTGGAGCGGAGCGCCCGCCCCTTCCGGAGGGGCGGACAACCGACAGACCTTCAATCCTTTCGGATTTTCTGGACAAAGTGCTACTCCTCATCCTCATCAAGGTTGGACTCGGCGATTATCTTCTCGGCGAGCTGCGCCGGCACCTCTTCGTAGTGGTCGAACTCCGTAACGAAGGTCCCGCGCCCGGCTGTCATCGAACGCAGGTCCGGCGCGTAAGCCTGGACCTCTGAGAGCGGGACATGGGCCTTTACGACCTGCCAGCCGCCCTCTGGGTCCATACCGAGGACACGCCCGCGGCGTGAATTGAGGTCCCCTATTACGTCGCCGAGGCTCGCGTCGGGCACTCTTACGGTTACCATGTGGATAGGTTCGAGGAGCACGGGTTTACACTCCATCGCGCCCTTTTTGAAACCGAGGGAGCCGGCAATTTTAAAGGCCATCTCCGAGGAGTCTACGTCGTGATATTTGCCATCATATAGAGTGACCTCAACATCAACCACCGGATAACCGGCGATGACACCCTTCGCCATGCGCTCTTTTATTCCGGCCTCTACGGCGGGAATATACTGGCGAGGTATAGCGCCGCCGACAATTTTATCGACGAATCTGAAGCCTTCGCCGCTCTTTAGGGGTTTGATCTCAATCCAAGTATCAGCAAACTGCCCTCTGCCGCCGGACTGCTTCTTGTGACGCCCCTGAACCTTGGTAGAGCCCTTGAGGGTTTCGCGGTAGGGTACTTTGGGGGTCTTGAGCTCCATCTCCGCGCCATATTTGCGCTTCATGCGCTCATTGATTATATCGATATGGAGCCTGCCCATGCAGGACACGACAAGCTCTTTGGTTTCGGCGTTGCGGTTTACCCTAAGGGTGGTGTCCTCATCCTGCATCTTCTTGATACCCTGCCCCAGCTTGTCCTCTTCGCCCTTCTTCTTTGCGGTCGCAGCGTAGGAGATCAGCGGGACAGGCGGCGCGACGAACTCTATCGCGCAGGAAGTGCCCTTCTTAGTGAAAGTGTCACCCGTTACAGTTTCTTTTAATTTCGGCACAGCGAAGATATCGCCTGGTCCGGCTTCGGTGAGGGTGGCAAGCTCTTTACCGAAGAGCGCCGCTATCTGTCCGACCCTCTCCTCGGCGTCTTTGGTTGAGTTGTGGTAGCTGGCATCGGGAGTCATCTTGCCCTGATAGACGCGGACTATGTTTAGCCGCCCCGCGAAGGGGTCGGAGATAGTCTTAAAGACAACCGCAGCCAGAGGCTTGCTCTCGTCGGCGGCTATTCCCTCCATCCCCTCAGCTACAACTTCAGCCCTATCCGCCGGGGAGGGGAACGCGGAAACCATAAGGTCGAGGAGCGCGCTGGCGCCGACTGCCGAGGTGCCGCAAGCTATCGTCACAGGGACAACCTCACCGGAGGCCATGCCCATGGAAAGAGCCTTTTCAAGCTCAGCGGTGGAGATATCCTCACCCTCAAAGAATTTCTCCATAAGGCTCTCGTCGGTTTCGACGAGTCCTTCGACCATCTCATCCCTGGCGGACTGCGCGAGGTCAGACATATCGGCGGGGATATCCCCCTCTACGCCCTTACCCGATGCATCCGTGAAGGTGACGGCCTTCATCTTGAGAAGGTCGATGAAGCCCTTGAATTCGCTCGCCGAACCGATTGGCAGCTGTAGCTTGACAAAGGTGGAGTCAAAGTGGTTGGGCAGAAGCTCCATCAGCTTATCGAAGGAGGTATTCTCCTTGTCCAGCTTGGTGACCGTCACCGCTCTGGGCAGGCCCAGCTCCTCGGCGCGCTTCCACATCTTTTCCGCCTCGAACTTGATATCGCCGTCGCCGCCCGCTACGAGAATAGCCGCCTCTGCCGCGTGAAGAGCGCACATCCCGTCGTAAAGAAATACATCGTAACCGGGAGTGTCAAGGATGGTTATTTTATGTTTGTCGTACTCAAAGGAGGCGATGCCGGTGGAGAGGGTTAGGTTGTGTGACTTTTCCTCGGGCTCGAAGTCCAATATGGAGTTGCCGTCATCGACCTTGCCAAGCCTGTTGGCTGCGCCGGCGACGAAGATCATCGCTTCCCCAAGGCTGGTCTTGCCGCTGCCCCCATGTCCAACCAAGGCAACATTCCTGATCTTTTCGACGTCGAACCTCTTCATCGTGACTCCTTTCATCGAGCGCGCCGCCCTCGCGGCAACACCCTACGTCATATTTGTGACGCCTTTATGTGGCGTTTGATAGATATATTATTTGAAGCCCCTTCAACGTAAGAAATTCATCGACATGGTCGATGAGGTCTATCTCGCTTGAAATTTTCCTTGCGGCGCCCCCGGTGGCGATTACGAGAAGAGGCTGTTTAGCCTCCTCCTTTAGCCTCCTTATCAGCCCCTCCACCATCGCAACATAGCCATAATATATCCCCGACTGCATTGCATGCACCGTATTTCTTCCGACAGCGGTTGGCGGCTTCGAGAGAGATACCTTGGGCAACTTGGACGCCCGACTAAATAGCGCCTCCATGGAGACGCCGATGCCTGGCGCTATTGCGCCTCCCATGAAGTCTCCGCTCTCGCTCACATAGTCGATTGTCGTAGCGGTGCCGAAATCCACAACCAGTGAGGCGCCTCCATATATTGAAGTCGCCGCCACGGCGTTGACTATCCGATCCGCCCCGACCTCCCTCGGATCGTCACAGCGGATCTGCATCCCCGTCCTTATCCCCGGTCCAACCGTCAGCGCTTCAACATTGAAGAGGACGTTTGCTATATCGGTGAAAACCCCAGTCAATGAGGGGACGACAGAGGCGACAATGACCCCATCTATATCCCCACGGTCAAACCCGGCTAGGTCGAGAAAACCCTTGATTAGTACGCAATACTCATCAGGGGTTCGGCTCTGCTCTGAGGATACGCGCCAGTGCCCTTCAAGGGAGTCTCCCTTGAAGATGCCCAGCACGGCGTGGGTGTTGCCGATATCTATTGCAAGCAGCATCGTCTACTGCCTTTCGTTCATAGTCTAGTGGTCAACCTGGAGAGCTCACCTGCATGCACAGGCAACAGCTCGCCCTCATTCTCAAGGATGAGCGCCCCAGCACCCGAAAGCTCCCTCACTACCCCCGTAATAACATTGCCCCCGCCGGTCACGCGGACCTCTTCGCCCACCATCTTGAACCAGCGGTCCCAACGTTCCTTAATGGGTCCGAAGCCTTCGTTGCAGAAGCTAAGGTACAGCTCTTCGAAACGTTCAAGGAAGCCCGCTAAAAGCTCAAGCCTGGAAACCCCTTCGCCACCCTCCGCCTCCAGAGTTGTAGCGCTGGCCTTTATCTCATCGGGAAAATTGTCAGTGCTTCCCCTGACGTTTACTCCCATTCCCAAAACTACAAAATCCAAGCGCGTCGCCTCGATCCGCGACTCCAGGAGGATTCCTGAAATCTTGCGCCCGCCAATGAGGAGGTCATTAGGCCACTTTATCTCAAGGCGCTTCTCATCCACCCAGTTTGCAAGAGTCTCGGCCAGCGCCACCGCTGCAACAAAGGTGAGAAGCGGCGCGCGGGAGAGTTCAACCTTGGGCCTCAAAAGAAGGCTCATCATAAGGCTCTCTCCGAGGTCATCATGCCATGAGCGCCCCAAGCGCCCCCTGCCGGAAAGCTGGTGGTCGGCAACAACCAAGGCTCCCTCGGGTGCGCCCTCCTCCCCCCAGCGGGAACACTGCCGGTTGGTGGAATCAACCTCCTGAAAGTGGCGCACCTCACAGCCCATAAGCGAGGTAGTGAGCCTTGCCGATATCGCCCCCGCCCTCAAGACCTCCGGGCCGCTCAATATCGAATAGCCCCTGCCCCGTTGTCCGGATATCTCATAGCCCTCAGCTTCCAGGGCTTTGACGCTCTTCCAAACCGCAGCTCGCGATACGCCCAATAGCTCGGCCAGCTTCTCCCCTGACAGAGACTCGCCGCCCGCCTCGATCAGAGCCCTCAGAACGCCGTCAGTCGTAGATGACATATTATGAAAACCGCTTGTGAAACAATCACTTCCACCTTTGAGAAACCAGCTGTTAACACTAGCAAACCGGACTCACGGGTGTCAACGGATAATCCCCTTCAAATCAGGGTTTCAGGGGGTTTGACACCCTGCGCGTAAATAGCTTCGGCGTTCAGGCAAGGGCGACCACAGCCGCACCTAAAATGAGGCACCCGAGCGATACGATCCACGAGATCTTTAAAGCCTCGCGCACCGCTTCCGGGGTTACCTTTCTGGTGCCCCCAATCTCCGGGCTTACCCGGTCAACCCCTCCATAGCGGTTGACTCCCCCCAGCTTTACTCCAAGCGCCCCCGCGTATGCAGCTTCCGGGAACCCTGAATTTGGGGATGCATGTTTTTTTCCGTCACGCTTGGCAATTTTAAGTGCCCGTTCAAAGGAGCCGCCGGAGATGGTAGCCGCGACCGCAACTAAAAACACCGTGAGCCTGGCCGGCACCCAGTTGAAAAGGTCATCGGCGCGGGCGGAGTATGCACCAAAATCCAAATATTTTTCGTTTTTATAACCCACCATCGAGTCAAGGGTATTGACCGCCTTGTATAGAAGGCCCAGCAGGGGACCAAGCCCCAAAAACCCACCAATGCCTAGATAGATAATCGGCGCGACTATACCGTCGGAGGAATTTTCCGCAGTCGTTTCGAAGGCTGCGCGGTATATTTCATCGGCCTCCATATCTTCCGTATCGCGTCCCACTATAAGGGAAATAGCCTCACGCGCAGGAATCACCTCGCCCCGCTCCGCCAACTCGACCACACCTCTGACCTGCCTGTCCAGGTCTCGTGTCGCTATGCAGCTCCAGGCAAGGGCGATAGAGGCAAGGTGTCCGGTGAAGGCCGAAATCAACCCGGCTACCCACAGGAACAAAAAAGCGCCTGCGAGGACTGCCGCCATAACGATGAAAAAGAGGAATACTCCATTTTGCCGGTTAAGGCTTCTCTCCCCCCCCTCTTCGAGGAGATGGCTTTCAAGCCATGAGATCAGCCTCCCTATGAGCACAATCGGGTGGATACGCGCCATATAGGCGGGATCGCCTATAGCGAAGTCCAACAACCAGGCAAATATGAGGTCAAGGGGGGAGAAGAATATCAAAGGGCACCCATCAATTTATTTAGATTTCTCACGAGGTCCGCATTCTCGCCGACGGTACGCACTGCAAAGCGAAGGTATTCATCCCCAAGCCCGAAGCTCCCACAATGGCGCACAAGAGTGCCGGAGGCCTTGAGGCGCTCATAAATACTAGTTGCTCCGGGTGCCGGGGGAGCGAGCTTGACAAGGAGAAAGTTCGCGCCCGAAGGCAGCACCGTAAACCCCGGAATCGCTTCCAGGGCGCTTCTGAATTTTGAGCGGGCCCTCTCAAGATACTCTCGGGAACGAGGGCCCCAGCTATCGTCCTCAAAACATTTGACGCCGCATATCTGCGCCACCGTCGACACAGACCACGGCACCTGTAGTCCCGCCAGCTTTTTCACAAGTTCTGCCTCTGCGGCGAGGAAGCCGAGTCGTATCCCCGGTATTGCGTAAAATTTTGTTAAAGAACGAAAGACCAGGAGCCGCTGCCCTTCTCCAGCGAGGTGGAGCACCGTCTCCTTTGGCGAGTAGTCGATAAAAGCCTCATCAACGGCGAGAAAGGCTCCCCTCTCTCCTAAAGCTTTCGCCAGCCCGATAAGTTCCTCCCGCCCTACAGTCGCGCCCGATGGATTACCTGGGTTTGAAAAAAGGACCATATCCCCTTCGCGGGCCTCGGCAATCAAGGCCTCTGTATCGATAGCAAAGCCCTCCCCCTCGACCCTGGGCACTTCGATGACTTCGATATTCGCCGGACAGCGGTCGCGGTAAAGGCCGAAATCAGGGGGTGAAAGGATGAGGCGACGAGGGGCTATCTCTTGAAAAACCAGCTCAAAGAGCTCCGCCGATCCGTTGCCGCAGAGAATATGCTCAACCGGAATGCCGTATTCTTTAGAGAGCACGCGCCGCAGCTCGGAGACCTCCCTGTCCGGATAGTGGAGAACTTCATGCCACCGCTCAGAGAGGGCTTCAAGGAGCCCCTCCGGGTGGCCCAGAGGGTTTATGGAGGCGCTGAAATCCGCCAAAATCGGGGATTCTCCCGCGCCGGTGAATATGTTTCCGCCGTGGTCCTGCGGCCACCCGCTCTTCGCGCTAGAGTTCATCCAGACCCTCCGTTACAAGCTCGATGGCGCAGACCATGGCATCGTGTTTAATACCTGTCACCCCGAAGGCCGCAAAAGCCGCCGCGCCCGCGCCCACGCCCTCCTTCACCAAGCCTTCCTCATAGCGCCTTAGCCCTAGAAGTTTCGATGCGGAGAAATCAAGCCACGCGGCAAATGCCGGCGGCGTCGGAGATATCGCTGTAAGTATTGCTTTAAGGTCGGCGGCTGGGTCCGCGGCAACCCACGAGGTTGTCGCAAGCGCCACCTTTGAGAGGTCCCCGGCAGCGCCCTCATCGGAGAGTTTAGCCATCAGCGCGTATACCGCCGCCATCTGGGTTCCCCCGCCGAGGACGACAGGGGCACTAAGTGATGCCTCAAGCGCCATTAGCGCAAGGGCTGGCTGCATCGGGTCTCCAACAGCGGCGGCAATCTCAAGGCCATCAGCGCCGGGCCTGAGTGCAGCGGCTTTGAGCGCCTGCCTTACCACCTCTTCTTTTAGGGAGTGGTTGCCGCCTGGCATCGATGATGAAACCATCCCCGTGCCGCCGACCCCAAGCGCTTCAAGCAGAGAAAGCGCTGTGGTGGTACCGCCCGGCACAGACTCCGCGAGGATCAGCCAGGGGCGATGGTTGGCGAGAGCCCGACCCGCCGCCCGGCACTGGCTTTGAAAATCCTGAGTGAGATTAAGGGCCCTCCCGCTCCTTATGTCGTCTCCGGGCTCAAAACCAAGAGCCATAATTGGGGTCTTGGGTGGGACCTCTGTGCCTGAATCAACTATGAGGGGGATTATGCCTAATTCCTTAAGGGCAGCGTGTGTTATCACCACAGGGCTTGGAGGGCCCTCCGGGTTTCTTGGAATGTCAGGCAGAGAAAGGGGTTTGCCGTGAATCAGAAACTCGGAATCCAAGGCGGCTGTAAATCTACGCTTCTCCGGGGTCGCTCCAGCTGCGGATATCCCCTCTATCAGAGCTGTTTTGGTAGAGCCTATGACACAAGCAAAGAGCGGCGCTCCCTCAAGGCTTTCGAGGAATGAATCCTCTCCGCCCATATCGGTGATGCACCTGATGGAGCCCTCTGCAAGGGCTCTCTTGAAAAAACTCATACTTACTTCCTTTAATTTTGAAACTTCGGGGAAAGACAATGTATCCCCTGGTGGCACTCTTAACAACCGGTAAATTAGCGTTTTTGCATCGAGAGCGCCAACCTGACTCCCAGCGGCGGATTCTCAGGGTCACACCAGTGAATTCGTCCCAAATACTTCTGCATCACGGGTGCCGGAGTCGCCGGCGTCCCCCACTCCTTAACCCTGTAAAGATATGACTCCCACCGCTCGGACTCAATGTGGCCGGGGAAGGGGGCGAGAAGGTGCACGTAAGAGCGCCCTTCACGCGCTATAAGGGTCAACTCATCGACCAGCGTAGGCAGAGGTGTGGGGCCGTTAAGGCTGCGTGTGTCGGCCTCTTTAAGCTGCGTTTTGTCACCGCGCCTTAGCTTCTCATAGGCGGGCTTCCTCATAATGATGGCATCTATAAGTTGGCTTTCAAGCTTTAAAAAGGCAATGTGGTTCCAAACCTTTGAAGACAATAACGGAAAGGGTAGCCACTCACTGTCGGGGTCGGCGGGATCGATCTCAAAGATGCTGTCCCCTCCGAAGAAGCGCTTAACCTCCCCCTCAACTTCCTCGGCTCGCAAAACCAATTCGCTTCCGGGCCAAGCGGCAATGTCGACCTTTGCCGTCAAGCGGCCCTCTAAAAAGCCAAGGGCTCTGACCCCGTCAAAGAGGAGGGCCATGCCTGGGAGCACACCCCTAAGGTGGAGGAGGAAATTGTGTGGCGTAAGCTCGGAGCTCATATTGATACCCTCCTTCTTCTATGAGGCCGGATAAGTCTGTGCAGCCAAACGCCGTGGTTTTTTCCGCGCACTGTCACCTCCTCAAGGTAAAGCGCGCGCTGGTAACCCTCAGCTTCCAGGCGCTCCACCGTCCCTACCGCTATTTTCCTACCCGGCTCGGCTACCCAGGCTGTACCCCCAGGGAGAAGGAGCCGCCTTAAAGTAGAGAGAAACGGCTCCAAAAATCTCTCCTCATAGAGCACGTCGGAGGCTATCACAAGGTGTGCGGAGAAGCCGCGTGGCGGCTCGCGCCAGTCAAATAAGCGAGTGCGCCCGACGCGCCCCGTATTGGCGGCGTGGTTGGCTCGCGCAAACGCCAACGCATCAGCTTCGTAATCGGTAAAAAGAAGGTCCGCGCCACGCATAGCAGCTGCAACACCGGCAAGACCCGTCCCACAACCAAGCTCGACCGTTGGCGCTCCGGCGGGTATCATGGTTTTTGAGAGCCGTGAAGCCAGCGCTACCGAGGAGGGCCATATCTCCGCCCAATAGGGGAACCGCTCGTCTACCCCGAAGGCCTCCTCATCGATTGAATCGGAGAGGGCGTTGGGGTCCTTGACTCTGTTAAGGTGAACGTTAAGCCCCCCTGCGCGTACCCTTTCGCATGTTACAGGGTAGCCTTTCGGAAGCCACCTTTCACTACCGCTATGTTTCATTGGCCGACCATAAGAGCTATAAAATGCTGGCGCAATAACCGCGCCGCTGGTAAATGGTATTGACTCATTCAGGCTACCGGATAAGCGACAAATGAAGATTTACGCAATTTCAGACCTCCACCTCTCCTTTAGCGGCGCCAAGCCGATGGATATCTTCGGTTCCCACTGGGAGAACCACGCCGACAAGGTTGAAGCCGCCTGGCGGGCGCTCGTAGGGGAAGATGATATTGTATGCCTCGCGGGCGACCTCTCCTGGGCATTAAAGCTCGAAGACGTGGGAGAGGAGCTTGAATGGCTTGCCTCGCTTCCCGGCAAGAAAGTCCTGATAAAGGGCAACCATGACTACTGGTGGTCCTCCATCTCAAAGGTAAGGCGCATTCTACCAGATGACATCTACGCCATCCAGAACGACAGCGTAACCATTGACGGCGTCTCCTTTGGCGGGGCCAGAGGGTGGGTTGACCCCCACCTTGACTTCTCGCCGCTTTTTCCGGCTGAGGAGGCTGGAAGCCAAGTGGAAGATGAGGAGCTGTTTACGATTCTTGGCGAAGACAAAGACCGGGCGCTATACGAGAAGGAGCTTGCAAGGCTTCAAATGAGTCTTGCCTCTCTGGACTCCGGCGCAAGGTGCAAGGTAGCCCTCCTGCACTTCCCGCCGGCGGGTCCTGACCTTGCGGGGAACCCCGTCGTCGAGCTTTTGGACAGCTTCAGGCCCGACCACGTTCTCTTCGGGCACCTACACCTAACCGGCGAAAATAACTTCTCAAACCCTTACGGCAAGCGTAGCGGGGTGACATACCACCTGACCAGCGCGGACTTTATAAATTTTACTCCACACCTTGTAGCTGAGGTGGATTAAGATGGGCGACCCCTCCTCCTACTTACAGCGCTACGCCGACCTCATACCAGAGTTTGACGAGTTCTTAGAGTCGGTAAGGATAAAACCTCCTCTTCATGTCCGCGTCAACACCCTAAAATCGACCCCGGAAGCAGTAAGCGCCTACCTTGAAAGGGAGGGCCTTGCGCATACCTCTGAAAAGTGGTGCCCTCTGCTCCTCAAACTTGAAGCTTCGGAGAAAAAGGTGGGCACGACCCTTCTCCATGCGCTAGGGCACATATACATACAATCAGCATCCTCGGCGGTATCAGCACTTGCGCTGGGGCCAAAGCCCGGCGACCGGGTCCTGGACCTCTGCGCCGCGCCAGGCTCCAAGACTTCATTTATGGCGCAGATGATGGAGTCCCGCGGAGCCTTGGTGGCAAACGAGCCAGGAGGCAAAAGACACATACCCCTAAAGGCCAACCTCCGCAGGGTGGGCGCGGCGAACATCATAATCACCGGCTACTCAGGGCAAAATTTCCCGATGAGGGATAGCTTCGACAAAATACTCGTTGACGCCCCCTGTACAGGTGACGGCACCTGGAGAGGTCCGGATACCCGCCCGAGGGAGATCACTGAAAATGACAGGAAGAGGATGGCCCTTCGCCAAAGCCAGATACTCGAGCGGGCAATAAACCTTTTGGTACCCGGCGGGGAGCTAACCTACTCCACCTGCACCTACGCCCCAGAGGAAAACGAACTGGTACTCTCACCCTTAATGGAAAAGTACGGGCTAGCCTCCATGGAGCTTGGAATCGAGATACCCGCCTCGCCAGGGTTGACCCGCTGGGAGGGGCAGGCACTTCACCCGGGCCTCGTCAACGCCGCTCGCCTTTACCCGCACAAATTCGACTCGGAGGGGTTCTTTGTCATCCGCCTTGTTAAACAGTAAAGAGAGGGAGCGCCTCTTGAAGTGGCTTGAAGAGCGCTTCGGCATCGATGAGAATCGCTTTGAGGAATATGCGCTACTCACTTACGGAGAGCAGATAAACGCTGCGCCGCTTGAAGCGGGAGAGCTTTCCGATTCACTGGCGGCCCTTGAGACGGGGCTCCCGCTTGTAAAAGTGAGCCGCGCCGGGATGTACAAACCCTCTACTCGCGGGATGCAGGTTTTTGGCGTATACGCCACCAAAAACACCGTTGAAGTAGGCTCCTCGGGAATGAAGGATCTAGTTGAAGGGCGCGCATTCCCCTGGCCGGGGGAAAAAGGCTTCGTGATTGTAACCGTAGATGGTTTTCCGGCGGGAGTGGCGCTTTGCCGCGAAGGCAGGTTGATAAGCCAACTCCCCAAGATGATGACCAGCTCCATGGAGCTTTCAGGCAGAGAAAAATTGGGGGAGTAAAAAAACGTCACGACCGCATTTTCACCGCTTGTATTGTCCCTTATGTTGTGCTAGCTTTTTGCGCTCTCATCGGGGCGTGGCGCAGCCTGGTAGCGCACCTGCTTTGGGAGCAGGGAGTCGAAGGTTCGAATCCTTTCGCCCCG
>PKTU01000099.1 GCA_002869005.1 Deltaproteobacteria bacterium | reverse complement strand
AGTAATCGACACGACCTTGCCCGTGACCTTGGTGCCAATCGCGTACTTCTCCTCGGCATCCTGCCAGGGGTCGGGCTCAAGCTGCTTGTAGCCGAGGCTGACGCGCTCGCGCTCGGGGTCGTAGGAGAGCACCTTGACGGTAATCTCGTCGCCAATCTGAAGCATCTCGGAGGGGTGGTTGACGCGACCCCAGCTCATGTCTGTGACATGCAAAAGGCCGTCAATTCCACCGAGGTCAATAAACGCGCCGTAGTCGGTGATGTTTTTAACGATGCCCTGGAGCACCGCGCCCTCGGCGAGACGGTCGAGGGTGTCTTTTCTCATCGACTCGCGCTCTTTTTCAAGGATTACGCGGCGTGAGAGGACGATGTTGCCACGGCGGCGATTGAATTTGATGATCTTGAATTCGTATGTTTCGCCGATAAGCTTTTCAAGCTGGCGTACGGGACGGAGCGCAACCTGGCTTCCGGGGAGGAAGGCGCGTACGCCGATATCCACGGAGAGGCCGCCTTTGATGCGGGCGATGATGCGCCCCTGAACGGTTTCGTCATTCTCCGCGGCCTGGCTGATGCGGTCCCAGACTCTGATCTTGTCGGCTTTATCCTTGGAGAGGACCACCATGCCGTCCTCATTCTCAAGGCGTTCCACAAGGACTTCCACCTGGTCGCCCTCTTTGACGGAGATGCTGCCTTCACCGTCACGGAACTCGGAGAGGGAGACAAGACCCTCGGATTTATATCCGATGTCCACTACCGCATGGTCGGAAAGGAGCTTTATTACCGTTCCGTTGGCGACTTTTCCCTCTTCGGTTACTACTTCGCTCTCTTCGAGCATTTTGCCGAAGTCCAGCTCTTCTTCGGGCAGATTGTTAACGTTCTGTTCCATTGGCTTTTAAGCCCTCCTTAGGGTGAATTCGTCGAAAATCCTTATGGATTTCCGCCGTTGAAGGGCGGGAAGATACCACACCCTCAAAAACCGCACAACGAAAAATACGGGTTTTACCCGTAATGGCAAAGATTTTTAACTCTCGCGCTCTTCGACTAATGCTGCGATGGCCTCGACAACTTCATCGGCGTTAAGGGCTCCGGAGTCGATCATAACGGCGTCTTCGGCTGGTTTCAGAGGGGCTAGCGCGCGGGTTGAGTCGTTATGGTCACGCTCCGTTATATCCGCCAGGATCGCCTCGTAATCAGGAGCTGTGCCGGCCATGACAAGCTCGTTGGTGCGCCTCCTGGCGCGTGTTTCAGGAGAGGTCTTAAGAAATATTTTGAGAAAGGCGTCATTGAAGACCACTGTACCCATGTCCCGCCCTTCGGCGATGGTTGGGTTGCTCGAACCTATTTCGCGTTGAAAACGCGCCATCGCCTCTCTAACGGGACGCCTAGCAGACACCCTGGAGGCCAGCGAGCTTACGTAATGTTCTCGAATTGCCTCCGAAACATCCTCGCCATCCAGAAAAATCCGGGCAGCCCCGTCACAGTTGGAAAAGGATATCTTTGTACCGGCAAGGAGCTTCTCCAGTCGGGCGTCATCATCAAGCGGGATGCCATTCCGATGAGCCTTGAGCCCGACTGCCCTGTACATTGCCCCTGTATCCAGACAATTCCAACCGAGCTTCTTCGCGAGCAGCCGCGCCGTAGTGGATTTCCCGGCTCCCGAAGGACCATCGATCGTGACAACTTTCAGTTTTCCCATAATCAGCTCTCCACCTCTTCTTCACAGCTTTCAAGTAGAGAATATAACCTATTCCATACCTCTTCGCGCCCCAACCCCTCTTTGGAAGAGGTAACAACCAGCGGCCCCTTGACTTCTAGCGCTTTGGCGATCTCGGAGGCTCTTTTCAGGCGGTGTCCACGCGCTACCTTGTCGGCTTTGGTTATCACCGGAAGCAGCCTTTTACCCGCGTCTTCGACCAGCCTTGCGAAATCCTTGTCCTCCCCCGTGGGGTCGCGCCTGATATCCAACAGTTGTACTACACCCGCGATGTGCCGGGAGTTTTCAATAAAGCCGGTGAGGTTCTCCGTCCAGCTTTTGACGACCCCTTTAGGGGCTTTCGCAAAACCATAGCCGGGGACATCAACGAGAACTATCGCCCCATCAACGTCGAAGAAGTTGAGCAGCTGCGTCCTCCCAGGAGTAGAGGATGTCCTCGCGAGCCCCTTGCGCCTTAGAATCATATTGATAAATGAGGACTTCCCTACGTTGGATCTCCCCCCCACGACAAGCAGGGGCTTGCCGAAATCAGGTACATCACGCCACTTGGGGGAGGAGAGGATAAACTCCGCTCGCGATGGATTCAATCGCCCAATACTCATCAGGTAGTGCTCCCTTTATGTTTAAAACTTAAATATGAGTTTAATTGCGCCTTAAATATACAAACATAATCAGTGAAATATTTAACTTCTGCCTTGACAGAATGGGGTCAAGACAAAAAGAATATGTAAGGTTATATGCGTAACTCAGACAATTGACAACATGCTCCACGCAGGTTTTCGGGTGGAGTCGTGAGCCGTTGAGCCACTTCGGGGCTTTGTACAGCCCTGATTTCAACCCGTTTGGATTTGCACTTGCCTGGGGAGGAAAAACGGCTTAAGTAGCCGTAAGCGCTTGCTTTTCGGAGCGGCCCCAGGCCAACGGCTATGGGGTTGCCTCCACCAAAGGAGTTGTAAGCCCTTGGAACTATGGGGTAACCTAAAGGACTTCAGCCTTCCGGACGTTATCCAGCTTGTCGGCTTCGGCCGCAAGTCCGGCGTCTTGGGCGTTGAGCATAACGGCTCCACCGCCAAGCTCTTCTTTATGGAGGGTAACGTGGTGCATGCCGAGATGAATGACAGTGTCGGCGAGGACGCCGTGTTCATGTTGTTTCGCCTTGGAGAGGGTGAGTTCCGCTTCCAGGCTGAAGCTGCCCCGTCGGAACAGACTATCTTTATGGACCCGACAAACCTTGTCATGGAGGCCGCCAGGCTACTTGACGAGTCGACGCGGGATGACGCCGAGATAGGGGGGGAAGATGACCCCCTTGAGATTGTAGAGGCCCAAGCAGGGGGAGCGGCAGAGGATGAAGAGGCAACGGAGATTTCCTTGCCAGATACTCTCCCTGATATTGTCTTTGGGGGCCCTTCGGGCGACGCCGCCGGAGAGAGCATCCTTGGAGTTGACGGCGACAACGATTTTTCATTCTTAGCGGAGGAGACGCAGGCCGAGGAACCGGCAACGATCAAATTCACCCCCGAAATGGTCAGGGATGAATTGAAGGCGGTTCTGGAAAACAAGTTCGGCCGCGAATCCAAGCGCCTTTTGCAAGCGGTGGAAAAATGCGGGGATACGGAGAAAGACTTTCAACAGCTCGTCAAAAGGGTGGAACGTTTTGTTTCGGCATTCGTCGACCCAAAATCCGCCTCAAAGATCGGCGAAGAGCTACTGGTAATAGTTTCAAAACTCACCTGACCCTATTCCTTACTTTAGCGGCGCTCATTTTCAGCACCGCTCGTTCATATGCTTTACCCGTCGAAATCGTCATTACCGGCGATACCGTCTACGACCTTACCTCCGATTACGAAAATAAAAAGCTAGACGAAATCATAAAGTCGATCACCGATAACAACGCCCGCATTGAAAAAGTTTTAATCGAACGGGATGGCGACCTCATCACCCTCAGGCTTAACGTATGGACCGATGACGGCAAGGTCGATATCCCCCTCAAAGGGTCAAAAAGCGACTTTTATAAATTAGCTATGGGGAGAGCTGACGGCACGCTGATAAAGGGAATCAAAAGCGCCACTTTCGTCTCCTGCAAAAAGGTCAATGGAGCAGTACACTACGCGCTGGAGTACACAGGCTTCGAGGCCGCCAAAGCAAAGGAGCTTGAGAGCCTTAATGCTGAACTTAAGGCAGCCACAGACGCGGGCGACATTGCCAAGGTAGAGGCGCTGGCAAAAAAACACAAAGGAACCCCTCTTGGCGGACGTGCCTTCGCCACCGCAAATCAGATGCGGGAAGACGAAGCTTTTGAAAAAGCTGAAAAAGCCAACACCGCTTCCTCCTATGAAGAGTTCCTGAATAAGTTCCCAAAATCCCTCCGCCGAATGAAGGCTCTGGCTGCAATAAAACAAATCGAAGAGGACGCGGAGGCGGCAAAGGCCGCCGCGGCCAAAGCGGCTGAGCAAAAGAAGAAGGACGCGGCCAATGCCAAGAAACGGGCCGCCGAGGAGAAGGCGCGCGAGGAGGTTGCCAACGCGTACGCCAGGGCTAAGGAATCAGACACAATAAAAGCTTACAAAGGCTTCATTAATAAGTACCCCAAGACCGCGCAGGCGGGCTCAGCTAAGGTGCGGGTTGAGGAGCTTGAGGACGATAACCTCTTCGAATCATCGCGAAACTCAGTCGCAGGGCTTCAGGGATACCTGTCAAAATATCCAAAAGGCCGCAATCAGGCCATGGCCTCCGCTTTGCTAAAAGAGCTGAAAGCACAATCCGGAGACACTCTGAAGGTTGTGAGGATAAAAGGAACCCCAAACCTGGACGGCGATGACTCAGACGCAGTATGGAAAAAATCGAAGGTTTTGAGGGTCCCTTTTCGTCCGTATGAGGGCGCTCCCGAGACCAGCCCGGTGGAGGTCAGAGCTGTCCACAATGGGGAGAAGATATTCTTTCTTGCAAGGTGGGATGACAAAACCAGAGATATTATCTACCGCCCCTGGGTTAGGAAGGGGAAACGCTACCGCCCGTCCTCACAGGTGGATGATGCGTTCTCCATCGCTTTTCAGATGGCAAAAGAGACAAACGACTCCTGCATGCTAAACGGGCAGGACCAAGTGCTCGACGTATGGCTATGGCGCGCTTACGGGTCGGAGATATCGGGGCAGGGCGCAGATAAAGTTCTCCGCGTATCCAGCCAGCAACTCCCGGAATCCAACGCCTTCCCGGCAAAGAATGGTTCCGGGCAACTTTGGGTGCAAAATCAATTTGACGCAGGCAACCCGGCCTGGAGGCTCTTCGTTCCCATAGCCTCCAAAACGACGGAGGAGTCTGTTCCAAGCTATAAAAAAGGTGTCCCCTCAGGGTCCGCAGGTGATATTTTGGCTGTCGCCAAATGGAAAAACGGGGTATGGACACTTGAAATGTCAAGGGCCCTTGACACGGGCAACAATGACGATGACGTGAAGCTTGTCGCGGGCAGGAAGGCTCTCTGCGCTTTCGCGGTATACGACCACGCTGAAAAGGCCGACCACGCTTACACGAAGCGGATAACACTTGACCTCGAAGGAAACTGATCAATGAGCAAACCTGCCGGAGTAGAGCTTCGCCGCTGGTTCACCTATCTTGTAATTCTCCTTATCTTCGTTAACATCGCGGCTGTCGGCATAAGCGTTGTCATAAACCGCGCTGTTCAGGGGGTTGTTGCAGACTACCAACCCTTCGCGATTAAGGCTGGCGAGATTGAGCAGGATATTACAAGCGTACAGGGCGATATGTACAAATATCTATACACCGGCGCAGGTGCGAAAAACCCCGACTTGGCGGATGAGCAGTTAAACAAGATCCTCGCCGATATGGATAAAGTGCTTGTAAAGATAAATGAGGTTAAGGGTATCGCCCCCGGCGAAAATGAAGAGAAAGCCTTGAGCGAGATCGGCACCCGCGCAGAGCAGTACAGAAATGCAATAGAAGGGCTCTCCTACGCCTTTGGAGATACTGTCAACTTCAACCTCCTCAAAGAGCTGCTCCACGAGGCGAACAAATCAGGAGAGCAGGTCATGGACTCCGCCGCGAATCTGGCAAAAGAAGCAACGGCGGAGATACTTTCCCGCAACTCACGCGTAGCCTGGCTGACCAGCTTCGCCATGTATCTTTTCATAGGAGTCATGGCGGCCTCTGTAATAGTCCTGCTGGCACTAAAACATTGGTGGAAACTTTTTCAGGACGTTATGCTGGGTATCTAGCGAAAAACTTCATCGGCCAGGACACGGCGCTCCAAGTTCAGTTACACTTCATCTTAAGGAACGATTGCGGGATTTAACCTCATTACGAGGTTCTTCCCGCAATACTCTTAGGATGACTCTGGAGGTTTCCAATAGACTCAAACTACCTTAAGGGGCAGTTCATAGTGGCTATGCCACATTTGGCCGACCCGAACTTTAATCGCACCGTAGTGTTCATCTGCGAACATAACGAGGAGGGGGCCATGGGGCTGGTGATAAACCGCCTGCTCCCCTTGACCCTTTCGGAAGTGCTTAGCGGCCAGGAGCTTGACTATGATGCCCTGCCTGACAGCCGCGTACACTATGGCGGCCCGGTACAGCCCGAGGCCGGCTTTCTACTATACACCTGTGAAGACAGACCTCCTTACGTGGAGTCCATGCAGGTGACGGATTGCCTCTGTCTAGGCACCACAATGAACATTCTCGAGGATATAACCACCGGAGAAGGCCCCGAACGCTTCATATTCGCACTCGGCTACGCCGGATGGGGTGAGGGTCAGCTTGAGGATGAGCTCAAGAGAAACGATTGGCTCGTTGTACCGGCGGACGAGAGGCTCATTTTTGATGAACCCTGCGAGAAGAGGTGGGAGGCTTCCATCAAGCTGCTCGGCATTTCACCCTCAGCTCTTGGTGAAAGCTTCGGCAACGCCTGAGCCTCGGCTAATTCGAAGCAGGGACAAGGAGCTTTTGCCCCGGATGTATCACCGACTTCTTTTTTAGCCCGTTTGTAGCCATAAGGCTCGATAGGTTTACCGCGTACTTCCTCGCGATCTTGTAAAGGTTGTCACCCTTCTGGACCTTATGAGTGATGAATTCAGGCTCCGGGTTCGCCCCCTCCCAGGCATCAAGCCTTGCCGCGAAGGGCTCTACCCCAGACGCCGGCAGCATCAATTTGTAAACCCCCTTGGGGAGGTCGCTCCCGGTCATCCAGGGATTCAGCTCTGTCATATACCTATAACTTATTCCCGCCGCGTCGGCGATGGCCGCCACAGGCATCGCGCGTCGCTCTACTTCAAGTTCAATTGGAATAATATCCAACGGCTCGTAGCAAATGGCGCCCTCAAGCTCTATGCCGTAACGCTCCGGCTCCTCGGCGAGCAGCTTGACCGCCATAATCCTGAAAATATAGCGCTCGGTTTCATTGGAGAGTTTTAGCCCATAGTAATCACTCTCCGACTGGCTCTTAAGAGCCCCCATTATCGTGCCCCGTCCCGCATTGTACGCCGCCAGCGCCAATGTCCAGCTTGAAAAATCGTCATAGAGCGATTCAAGATACTCAAGGGCCGCAGAGGTGGAGAGCTCCCAATCTCGCCGCTGGTCCTCTCCCCTACCCTGATTTAGCCCCATCATGCGCCCGGTCTGGCGCATAAACTGCCAGGGACCGGAGGCACCCGCGCGGCTTAAGGCGTCGGCGCGAAGATTTGACTCTACAACGGCAACATATTTAAGGTCTGAGGGAAGGCCCTCCTTCTCTATATAAGCTTCAACCATGGGGAAAAAGCGCGGCATACGCTTCAACCATAGAGTTGTCTGTACCGGGTTGCCCATGACTACAAGCATCTCAAGCTCAAGGCGCTCGCGCACATCTTCGCGATTTAGCGGAACCTCTTCTCCGCAGAGGGTAAGTGTTTCGGGAAGGGTGAGCTTGAGAAGGCGGCTGACCTCGCCCTCGGCAATGGCAGGAACGGCCAACGCGATAATCAGAAGGATAGAGGATAAAACTGTTAAGGATCGGCTAAGCAAAAGAGTGCTCCATATTTTTTAAGCGGTGTTTTAAATTTTAACCGCTGCCGCCAGTCAGGACAATATCGAACTTCCCCTTGTCGAACCCCATTCAGACAGGGATAATCTCCAAAACCAATCAGGAGCAAGGCTAGTGGAGAAGCTACACGTCATCTTGGTAAACCCGCGCATACCCCCAAACACAGGCAACATCGCTCGTCTTTGCGCCGCCACGGGCACGACTCTCCATCTTGTGCACCCGCTCGGCTTTGACACCGACGACAAGAGCTTGAGACGCGCCGGTTTGGATTACTGGGAGCATGTCGACGTCCTTCACCACGACTCATTCGATGATGCCATTGAAAAGAGCGGCGACGGCCCCATACTCCTATTTTCGGCCAAGGCAGAAAAAAACTACACCCATGGAGATTATAAACCTGGAGCGAGGCTCGTCTTCGGAGCTGAGACTACGGGGCTCCCCGAAGAGGTGAAATCACTATACCCCGAGTCGCTTTACCTTATCCCCATCTGGGGCAAGGTGCGGTCGCTAAACTTATCCACGGCGGTGGGTATCGCCTTATATGAAGGCTACCGGCAGCTTTTGGAGTGGTGACTATCTTCTAAGGCTTGCGTCAAGGCAGAGAAGAAGGCCGTACAGGGTTCTGTTGGTCGGGGTGTCAACGCCATGCTCTTTGCCATACCGGCATACGACGCCGTTGAGCGCTTTTGCCTCAAGGGGCCTGCCCTTTTCAACATCCTGTAGCATCGAGGTGCGCAAGTTTGAGAACTGCGCGTTAGAGGCTATAATCCTCTCCGCCAGGTCCTCCGGCAAAGCGACCCCCACTCCGCTCGCCACCCTTACCGCCTCGGAGATCGCTTCAACAACACATTGGCGGGTCTCCGGATTGTCGATTATCTCACCGACGGTGGAGCGGGTAAGGGCAGAGATAGAATTGAATGACAGGTTCCAGCAGAGTTTTTTCCACTGCTCGACGTTTATATCTTCCGCAACGGCAACCTCAACATCGGCATCGGCGAAGAGCGATTCGGCCCTGGCAAGCCTGACAGTCCTCCTCCCGTCATACTCGCCAATTATTATACGACCAGCCGCCGAATGGATGACTTCGCCGGGCCTGTCAACTCGCGCGCCGATATAACAGAGCCCCCCTATAATCCTCTCCGGTCCGATTATCCGCCCGAGAACCTCCTCGTTATCCACCCCGTTTTGCAGTGAGATGACAATGGTCGATTTGCCCAGCATAGGAGCCATCTGACGCGCCGCCGTCACAGTGTCGTGGGACTTTACGCAAAAAAGTATGAGGTCGCACTCGCCAACCGCTTCAGGCTCATCGGTGGCCCTCACGGAGATATCGAAGTCACCCTTTATCGAGCGCACTTTCAGCCCGTCATATTTCATCCGCGCCAGATGCTCACCCCTGGCGACAAAGAAAACGTCAACGCCCGCTTTGGCTAACATGGCGCCGAAATACGACCCCACCGCGCCGCTGCCCATTATACCAATCTTCATAACGGAACCTCTCAAACTTTATTCAAATATCAACCAGCGCCTCTAACCCCTCGGGAGAGATTAGCGAGCCTAGCTTTGTTCCCTGAGCTGTCGCGCCGGGGAAAAGGATGGAGGACTCAAAACTCGCCCCCGCCATTACGCGGCAACCTTCTCCCAGAACTGCATAAGGCCCGGCCACCGCGCCCTCCTCGACCACGATACTCTCCCCGACCCATGATGGCCCCAATATCTTACCGCCAGCTGCTGCAACTTCGGGCATAGTTACCAAGTGACCACTGCAACCGGGGGGCAACACCCCCTTCCCAAGAAAGTGGCGATGCCCCTCCATGAACCGCTGGGGCGTACCAAGATCGCTCCACCACCTACCCTCTTCAATCAATACCCCGAAGACCTTCGCCCCCCGTTCAACAAGGTGCCTATTAACCTCGGCGTTGATGCAAAAGCTTTCCGCTCCAACCGCGCCTATCGCTTCAACCCCTTCAGGAGAGAAAAGGTGCGCGCCGATAAAATCGCAAGGTGTACCGCCGCCGGGCCCGGCTCCGAGAAATCTCAGCACGCGCCCATCGGGGCCGACCTCTATCGGGGCCTCTCTTTTCGGCGGCGCCGGAGCAAGAGCGAGGGTCACAACAGCCTCATTTTTATCATGAAACGCCTTCATACGCTTTAGCTCAAAATCGCGATAGGTATCTGCGTTGAGGATACAGAGTTCCCCACCTGCGAGCGCGGGCAGACAGCGCTTCACGCCGCCGCCCGTGCCCAGAATATGATCCTCCTCACTCAAGCTTAAATTGAGGGAAGCATCAATGTAGGGAGCAAGCGCGGCTTTGACGCTCTCCCCCAAATGGTGCAGATTAACTGTAACATCGCGGACGCCTGCACTTTTAAGAGAATCAAGGGACCATGCGGCAAGCGGCTTTCCAAAAAATGGTAAAGCAGCCTTTGCCATGCGCTCCGTGAACGGCAGCATCCTCTTCCCGAATCCCGCCGCAAGCAAAAAAGCTTTTGCGCCGCTCACTTATCATCTCCCCATGCGGCGATTGTCGCGATATGTTCGCCTTTCGTCTTAACCTTTTTGCAGCGAGAGCCCTTGACCCCCTTGATCCTCGCCTCGCATTCAGGCCAGCTCTTATGCTCGCGGATATCCCCCTTTACCTCGCTCAGGTAAAGAGGCTTTTCGTAAACCTCATCTGCAACCGGCATCGAGGAGTAAATCCAGGAACCGTCACCCTTTTTAAGCTCTACCTCTCCGCCCCTTGCAAAGGTATTCGCTATCTTGTCACAACGCTCATTTTCCGGGTGGCCTGAGTGTCCCGCTATATGCCTCCACTCCAGCGGCTTACCCTCAGCCGCTTTATCCAAGGCTTCCCAGAGGTCGCGATTTAGGACCTCTGCCCCGTCGGACTTTCTCCAACCCTTACGCTTCCAGCCATGTATCCACTTTGTAATGCCGTCGATCAGATAGCGAGAATCGGTGATGACCACAGCCGCCTCCCCCGGGGCAAGCAACCCCAGCCCCTCAAGCGCGGCGCGCATCTCCATGCGGTTATTTGTTGTTTCCGGCTCCGAGCCGCCGAACTCCTCATAATACTCACCCCTTAGAACAATAGCCGCCCAACCGCCGGGGCCGGGGTTACCTATGCATCCTCCATCGGTAAAAACCTTAGTCTTCAAAAAATTCTCCATGCCGGCAGGGTGTTTGTTGACACCCGGCCTCGCTGTAATTACCCTACATGCGGCTGACAAACACTGACAGAGAGGCAATCATGGTTTTTGGACTGTTCTCCAAGAAGAGTAATTTAGAGAAGGCTCTGACGAAAGGGAAAAAACTCGCGGCACAAGCCAGGTGGAGTGAGGCGCTCTCATGGTTCGAGGAGGCGCGGGAGTTTGACCCGGATGAGGCACAGGCCCGACACGGCGAGCGCCAGTGCCGCGAACAGCTTGTCAACTGGAACCTTGAAGAGGCTCAGGGCCTCCAGGGCATAGATGATGAAAAAGCCCGGGAGCACGCCCTTCTCGCTATGGATCTGGCGGCAGACGAGAAGGACCTTCAAAAAAGCGTGAAGTCGCTTCTCAACAAGCTCGGCAAACCCGCCCCCAAGAAACCGGCTGCTCCCAAGGTCGAGGATAAGCCCAAGCGCCTCTTCGAGCCGAGCTGCGGCGGCGGATGCGCCGCCCCTGACTGCGGGCCGGAGGGTGAGGAGTTTGAAGAGTCTTTTGAGGACGTATACTTCCTCTATCTGGAATCGATGCCGGAGAATGAACGGGACTTTTTCGAAGATATGTCCACGGACTTCCAAGAGGGTTTTGTCGCACTACAGCAGGGGGAGACAAAGCTCGCGGAGCAAAAGCTCGCCAAAGCGAAAAAGGCAGCCCCCCCCTCACCCGCCCTCCACTACACCCTTGGTATCATGCAAGCGACCAAGGGGCGTTTGGAAAATGCCGAGCATGAGTTCGCCAAAGCGGTTGAGCTGGCTCCAGCCTTCACCAGCGCATACATACAGAGATGCGCGCTCTTGAGGGAGCTAAAGCGCAGCGCCGAGGCTGAGACCCTTTTGAAGAGTTGGAATGAAGAAAATCCGGGAGATACCCTTCAAGCTATACCGCTGCTGGTTTCCTGTCTCCTCGATCAAGACAAGGTGGATGAGGCGGAGGAGTTGCTTGCGCCGATCTTCTTCGACGAGGGAAGAACCAACATAAATGCCTCGATCCTCTGGGCGAAGATCAAAGAACGTCAAAACGACGTCGACGGCGCAGTAAGGGCATACCAGATGGTGACTGCCTCGCGGCCGGACTACATCGACGCGCTCGTCCCTCTGGGCTTACTACTGATCCGTCAAGGCGGACGCTCCGCTGAGGCGGCGGTAAAGGTTTTCAAGCAGTGCTACAGAGTAGACCCCGAACATGGCTGGTTCTACCTGCTCCGCATCTCAGAGGCTTACGCTGTGAGGGGGTGGAAGAAGGACGCCGCGGGAATGTTGTCCGATGCCGAGCATGAGCTCCCCAACCAGCCTCAAGCCAAGGAGCTTTTCAGACAGGTCTCCGCGCTGGTTGCAAAACTGTAATAAAGATTTGCGTATAAGGGAAAGGCCCCGGCTGGGGCCTTTTTTTTCTGATGGTATGCTAAAGCTCACCAAGCAGGATACGCAGAACCAGGTTCGCCTGAATGTGGCCCGCCGCGCCGACTCGTGGCGCCATAAGCCCCTGAAAGGGCCTCGCCTCACTCTCAAGGTCACCGACCACATAAAACCTCTCCCCAACCCTGTGAATCTTCAGCCCCTCGGTGGAGTAACTGCCGGCTACTCCCGACGCCGCCACAATCGTTACCTCCGGCATCTCTTTCAATAGGACCTCGACGAGCATGGTTTTTTCCTCCGCCCGGTCGAACGCCTCGACAACCACTGAACAACCCCCAAAGATCTCATGGATATTATCGGGGGTAACGCGCACCGGATAAAGTTCCAAAGCCACTCCCGGATGAGCTCTAGCAAGGGTTTCCGCAAGAGCGCTGGTCTTCTCCATGCCTATCTGATCCATGAAAAATTGCTGCCTGCCAAGGTTTGAGGGCTCCACTACATCAAAATCGGCAAGGACCAGAGTCCCTACGCCGACCCTGGTGAGAGCAATCGCCACGTTGGACCCAAGACCGCCCACTCCGGCGACCCCGACCCTCGCCCCTTTAAGGCGCTCTCTGAGCCCAGGTGTGTGACGGGCTCCAATCATCGCCTCAATCTCCTCAACGGGAGGGACCACCCCCCTCTCAATAAGGGATAGGCGGTCTCCGGCCGATAGCTCTTCCAGCTCATCTGCAGGAAAGCCATTCAGTATAAGAAGGTCCGCCGAGGGGTTAACCCTATCCCTGACGGAGGCTATCTTTTCTCCCTCTTTTACCTCTACCGGCCGTTCATTTACGTATATCTTCATCGGCAACCTCACAAATGCGGTGATTCTTAAAGTCTCTCACCCAACCGGCCGGAGAGCAAGAAAGGTTGACAGTAAAGCGATATGGTGCATTATTAATAGACAAAGTTGAGCGAACAAGGAGGGAAACATGGCGGTGGCAAGGGTAACGGAGATAGTGGCGGCATCAACCGAAAGCTTCGACGCAGCGGTACGGCTAGGGTTTGACCGGGCCGTCAAGACGCTTAGGAATATAAAGGGTTTCACGGTAATTGACTGGAAAGCCAGCGTGGAGGATGAGCGCATCTCTGAGTACCGGGT
>PKTU01000134.1 GCA_002869005.1 Deltaproteobacteria bacterium | reverse complement strand
GCTCTTGGGTTTGGAGGGCACATCTCCATCAAACTCTTCCGTTCCGGTGTCCCAAAGGTTCTGGGGTTCGGCCGGAGCTGCAGGCGGATCCGGCAGACTGACCTCAAATGCCCTTCCGGGTTCCTCCTCTGTCGCCGATTCCGGCTGGTCTTCATACGCTTCAGCACCTTCAAATCCGGTCGGCCCGGGGAGAGAGGCCTCATGAACCTCCTGAACTTCCGGTGCCTCCAACTCAAGGGTGAGCATTTCCGGTTCATCGACGGGATCGACGTCCTCGACCACCTCCGGAACCCCCATTTCGGGAAGCGGTTCCGGTTCATGATCTGTCGCAACCTCGACGCGGCCGCCTTCCTCGAAGGGCAATCGCGGTTCGACCTCGGCGGGCCCTTGAATCTCCTCGGGCTCGGCAGCCTGTTCCTCCCGAACGGTGAATTTCATTCTCGAGGTGCCGGCCGCAGCTTCTTCGGAGTCGGCCCCTGGGAGTTCCCGCTCGGGGCCGTCGCTCGGTCGGCTCATGTCAAACGGTTTCCCGCCGCTCTCAACATGCGATTGGACGATCCTCTCGACCAACTCTCTTCCCTGGTCGCTCAGAGTGGCGAACCCTACCGCTACCCCGAATGGCAGTTTCGGCGTGGCTTCTTCTGGACTCCTGACCCACACCGCGACCCCGATGCCTTCGATCAGCACAAAATCTCCAGGCAACATCAATCTGAATCTCAGGACGTCGCTCGCGGCGAAATCGCTCCTGCCGGAGAGGAAAAATCCTTCGGTGGAAAGGAAGGGACCGAATTCATCTTGAAGGTCCCTCAGACTCTCAAAGTTGAGATCAACCACCTCCATGCCTTCACTGCCGGATGTTTCGAACATAGAGATCGCCTCCAAGGGCAGGATACCAGTATCCAGGCTATCCTACCGCACGATGCGTTGGCTTTTCTGCTTGTCGTTCCAGGTTCTCTTCCCGACCGGACTCCAGTGCCCGGTTTCCGGTGTCGTCGATTTTCCCGGTATACCCGAGGCGCCTTTCGTCAAAACAGGGACGCTGAACGCATCTGGAGGACGGCTTGAGCCTTTCGGTCGATCTTGACAATCGCCGCGTCACTGCCGCGGTCGGTGACCTGTCGGGCGAAGGGAGCGGGAGAGTCATCGGTCTCGGTGGCAGCGGCCTGTCACGGCTCTGGCTGGGGCAGGAACTTCACCGGCGGAAACAAGAAGAACTGCTGTCTTCGGATTCGGGTTTCCGGTCCGAGGTCCAGGTCGGCACCGAGATTGAGATCGACGGATGGCAGGTATCGTTGGTCGGGCGGGCCGACGGTGTCCTTTTTGACGATGAGACGCCCTTGGCTCTCATTGAGAAGGTGCAGCCGGACATCCTGGTGAAAGGCGGCGATTGGCCCATCGAGACAATTGTGGGTCGTGAGGTGGTCGAAGCCAAGGGCGGCAAGGTGCTCTCAATACCGCTGGTCGAAGGTCTCTCCACCACGGACATCATCTCGCGCGTTGCAAAGCTCCCCGAAGTGAAGGCCTCCTAATCAATCAGCCTTATCGCATCTTATTGCCTGATAATCTCTTGCGTAGCTAAAGTCGGAGTCCTTGTGAAAGCCATTATGGCATGAGGCGCAGATAGCCTCCGGCACCTTTAACGTGATATTACCGTCAGCCCCACGGTGCTTGGATCCTTTGCCGTGGCAAGCTTCGCAGCCCACGAGATTCTCTATCGCGCCACCCTTTACAAAGTTCAGCTTCGTTGCATGGCATCCCAAGCATTTAGGGTCTCTCTTTTCCTTTTGTGAGAGGTTTAGCGAGGCGCGGGAGTGGCTGGTTTTAATCCATACTCTGTAAGCATCGGTGTGACACCGGCGGCATGACATGGCGCCGGTGTTATAGGGCTCCGAGCCTTGCAGGGTCAAATTCTCTTGCGGGGAGGGGCGAGCTCTTTTGTTTGCTTCGGGAGGTTGAGGCCTTGTTGGCCTGGATACACGCTTCAGCGGCAGATTTTGCCTGTTTTTCGCAGGGTTGGGGCCGAGTTCGTTTAACTTTTCCGCCACGTAAGAATCGTCATGAATCTGAGAGGAGAGGATTGTGATCGTGTGGTTGTAGCCGCTTCCATTTTCAGCGATCTCTGCAATCGATTCCTTTATCGGAGAGGCGAGTTTTTCAAGTTTTGCTATTTCCGCGCGGCTTTTTTGGCTCTCGCCCCGCGCCTCAATACTTGCGATTCTGCGTGTAATCGTGTTCAGCCGCTCCCTCAGGTTTACCACCTTCGAGGCCTCGACCGCCATCGGCCACTCTTTACCCACCATCTTTGGAGCGAGGTCTAAAACGCCCAACTGCCTGCCTCTGTCTGCGCACCGCAAAATCAAAGTTTCATCGGCTCTTGAGGGTGTGCTCAGTATGCGTTGCCCCTCTCCCATGCCGATGATGATGTTGATCCCGCTTACCTCGCGGGCAAGGGCGTGGTCATCTTTGAAGCCGAGGTCGCTGAGGCAGATTATCATATCGACGTCTTTAGCCAGTCCAACTACCTCCCTTGCCTTTGCGAAAGGGTCTAAAACGTTAATGCCGATGGTGGCGTCAACGTTTGGCATCGGGCGGGTAACGCTGAAAATTGCGATATTTTTGTCACCCCACTTAACCCTCCTCAGAGAGGGGAAGGGATAGGTCGAGCCAACAGCCATCGTAATGTTGGATGCCACAAAGGGAAGACCGGTATTCTTCTCGATGTCCTTTAGAAACTGTATTCCTTTTACGATGTCTTTACGCCCTACTCCAATCGCAGCGGGTTTCATCGATGCAACGGCGTCGGCGATTATCTTCGCCCTCGCGAAGAGCCATTCGGAATCATCCGCGAAACCCTGCGATTGTTCATAGTGGAAGAATGCGCTGCCGCCATCCAGATAGATGGTGTCTGAGGCGCCTTCATTTAGCTCTCTTATCTTGGTTGCTCTTCGGGCCAGACCGCCGAACTTGCCTGATTTTCAACCACAGGGGTGTGTTTCACCCGAAATAGATGAGCCGTATATCAGCCGAAGCGGTTCATCCGCAGCTGCTATGCAATTGGTTGCCGCGAAGATAATGAGGGAAATGAGGGCGGTTCTGATAAACATATAAAACTCCTCGAAGTATACATTGTCCTCTTTAGGAATACTCCCATAGCGGATTTGATTCAACCCCCAGCTCTCCCGCCTTTAAGGTGGTGAGATAATATTTATTGAATTTGTACCTTGCCCAAGAGCAAGGCTCCAACTCATGAAAAAAAGCTTATGTTGCGACGCGGGCCGGAGCAATAAAGTTTAAGTGATCTCTTCCGAATTTAAGCGGGGTCGTTTATCATATCCGGAGTTATAAAATGGCTATAATCGCTTACATTACCATTATCGAGAGTTAACGGATGGAAGCTGGAAAATACGTCGGGCGAGTCCTGGTCGTAGACGATGAAAGAGATATAACGGCAGTCCTGGAGGATGTGCTTGAGGGCAAGGGTTACAGTACCATTGCCGCGCATAACGCCCAGGATGCGATTGAATTGTTCTCGGGAGAGAAGTTCGACATTGTCATTACGGACCTCAAGATGCCCGGGAAATCTGGTCTTGATCTCTTGGCGGCGGTTAAGGAGCAGAGCCCTGACACCATCGTCATAATCATGACGGGATACGCAACCGTGGAGACGGCTATAGATGCCCTTAAAAGGGTGCCTACGACTATATCCTCAAGCCCTTTAAAATAAGCGAACTTTTAAAGATCGTTGAACGTGCCTTTGAGAAAATTCTCCTTGCCACCGAGAACATGCAACTCAAGGAACAGGTGGCGCTGCTTGAGTTGAGCGAGGCGGTCTCCTCCAGCCTTTCTCTCAACGACATACTTTTGATGGTTGTAAAAGCCGCCCAGAGGGAGCTGGATGCAGACGGAATAGAGCTCCTCTTCAGGCAGCCTGGCTCTTCGGAGTTTGCGCGAAGGGTCTCTGCGGGCATTTGCGCCAACAAGGAGCGCTTTATAGGTGATACAGCTTTGCTTGAGGCGAAGGTGCGCGAGTCCAACGCGGTTCAGTGGAGCGGGGAAGAGTTGGGGGCGCTCCTAAATGGTAGCGCTCCTTTGCCGGATGGAACCATGCTAAGCGTTCCCTTAAGAAGGGGCACTGAGCTCCTCGGGGTGCTAAATGCCGTGGCGGCAAGCAGCAAGCGCTACTTCCTGCCGAGGGAGGAGAAGGCGCTCTTCGTTTTAGGAGACAGGGCTGCTACCAGCATCGAAAACGCGCTTCTTTACGCGGACCTTGAATCAGCATTCAAGGAGACGATAAAGTCCCTTGCGCTTGCCCTTGAAGCAAAGGACGCCTACACACACGGGCACTCGGAAAATGTAACTCGCCTCTCTGCCATGACGGCCAAGGAGATGGGTTGCAGCCTGGATTTCATTGAAACGATAACCCAGGCCGGCATTCTCCATGATATCGGTAAAATTGGCATTTCAGGAGCGATCCTCAATAAGCCCGGGAAGCTGACGCCGGCGGAGCACTCAATAATTCAATCGCACCCGCAGATGGGCAAGAGAATTCTGGAGAATATAAGCTTTCTTAGCGAGGTGGTGCCAATTGTATACCACCATCATGAACGCTTCGATGGGAGCGGCTACCCCCAGAGGCTCTCGGGCGAGGATATCCCTCTTGGAGCCAGAATCATGCAGGTTGCCGATACTTATGATGCGATGACATCGAATCGTCCCTATCGAAACGGCCTTTCGCATGAGGCCGCGCGGGACGAGATACTCAGGTGCCGTGGTACGCAGCTGGATCCCCAGTGCGTTGACGCTTTTATTCGTATGTGGGAGAAGGACAACACTGAATGAGGGCAAGGTTATATAAGTTCCTCGCCTCCGGCTTCGGCCTGGGCCTCGCCCCATATGTCCCCGGAACAGTAGGCACTTTATCAGGCATACCTTTCGCGCTCTTTTTGGCGACTCTTCCCACGCCCTTATCTGCCTTATTGCTAATCTTGGTTTTGCCGGTTGGGGCCCACATCTGCGGTGAGGGCGCAAAGCTGGATGCTGAACAAAGCGACCCTGGCTGGGTGGTGTTTGACGAGCTGGTGGGCTTTTTATTCGCCACGGCCTTCCTTGCGCCTACGGCGGCAGGTTATTTGACCGCGTTTTTTTTGTTCCGCCTCTTTGATATAATCAAGCCGCCTCCCGTGAATTGGATCGATGAGAGGGTAAAGGGCGGCTGGGGCATACTCCTCGATGATGTCGCAGCTGGCGTTATGGCAAGGGTAACGCTCTATTTTATCTCCTTGGTGGGAGTATTTTAAAGGAGCCGCATTGGCCGCTTCTCTTCCAGAGGAACGTATTCACAGCGCGCTTTCAGGCGGCAACAAGAAGCTTGCGCTTGCGGAGTCTTGCACGGGTGGGATGATCGGTATGCGGATAACCGCTATTCCCGGGAGTTCAGAGTATTTCGATTCATCGGTCGTGGTATACTCCAACGAAGCAAAATCACGCTTTTTAGGGGTCTCCAATGATCTATTAAAGGGCCATGGCGCAGTCTCCCGCGAGTGCGCGAAAGCTATGGCAGAGGGCCTTATCGGGCGCACCGGCGTTGATTACGCAGGTGCCGTTACGGGTATAGCGGGGCCGGATGGCGGCACGCCGGAAAAGCCCGTTGGAACCGTATGGATCGCTTGGGGCTCAGAAGGGGATATTTTCACCGAGCTGTTAAAGCTTACGGGTAATCGTGATAAGGTCCGGAGGAGCGCTGCGACGGCACTTCTGGAGAGACTTGCCGAGCTGGTAGAGGCTTGACGGGTGCGCAGCTTCCTTGCCGCCGACTTGCCTCCGGGCGTCAAAGAGGAGCTTGCCGAACTGACGGAGGGCCTTAAAAGAGCGCTTCCGGCGTATAGGTGGGTGAAGCCCTCGCAGATGCACCTCACTTTGCACTTTTTGGGGGAGCTCCCTGCCTGGCAGATAGCAAAAATTGAGGCCTCTTTTGGGGAATCGTTGCCAATTGGGGGGCCGATATTGCTAACACTAAAAGGTATTGGAGCGTTTCCCTCATTGATGCGGGCAAGAACTCTATGGGTGGGGCTGGACGGCGACCTCAAGCGGCTTGGGGAGCTCTATGAGCTAACGACCGGGCACCTATCTGATTCGGGCATTGAAGCTGAGACGCGAAGCTTCAAGCCGCATCTCACCCTCGGCAGGGCCAAGGGAAGGGGGCGGCCGCCCAATGTAAAAAAAGCAGTAGAGGGTTACGCCGACTTTGGCGGAACCTCCTTTCAAATTGATAGAGTTATACTTTTCGAGAGTGATTTGCGGCCGGGGGGGCCAATCTACACACCTCGAGTTCGCTTTAACATTGTGTAGAAGATAAGAGGATGAGATGAAGGATCAGCGAGAAGACGCGGTAAAGTTGGCAATCGGGCAGATTGAAAAGCAGTTTGGCAAGGGTTCCATAATGAAGATGGGCGAGGCTGGAGTAGCGCCGGGGATCGAGGCGATATCTTCAGGCGCCCTCTCCATCGATATCGCCATGGGCGTAGGGGGGTTCCCCAAAGGGCGCGTTGTAGAGATATTCGGCCCAGAATCCTCCGGCAAGACGACCCTCGCGCTGCACGCCATCGCCGAGGCGCAGAAAGCAGGCGGCATAGCCGCTATCGTCGACGCAGAGCACGCCCTCGACGTCTCCTACGCTAAGAAGCTCGGTGTAAATATTGACGAACTCCTCGTCAGCCAGCCAGATTTCGGCGAACAGGCTTTGGAGATTACAGAGGTTCTAGTGCGCTCCGGAGCGGTTGACGTTGTGGTGGTGGACTCCGTTGCGGCGTTGGTGCCGCGCGCCGAGATCGAAGGGGAGATGGGGGACGCACATGTGGGTTTGCAAGCCAGGCTTATGAGCCAGGCGCTGAGAAAACTTACCTCAACGGTCGCGCGCTCCCACACCCTACTCATCTTCATCAATCAGATACGCCACAAGATAGGCGTAATGTTCGGCAATCCCGAAACTACAACCGGCGGCAACGCGCTTAAATTCTACTCCTCAATGCGTTTGGATATCCGCCTAATCGGCGCGCTGAAAGAGGGTGATGAGTCGATAGGCAACCGCACCAGAATTACTGTTGTCAAGAACAAGGTTGCGCCGCCCTTTCGCAAGGTGGAGTTCGACATACTTTACGGAGAGGGGATCAGCCGCGAAGGCGACCTCATAGACCTTGCAGTTTCCAAAGATGTCATAGACAAGCGCGGCTCCTGGTACGTGTATGGGGATGACCGCATCGGACAGGGGCGCGAGAACGTGCGCCGCTATCTAAAGGAGCACCCGGAGCTTAGGGATGAGATAACGGCGAAGGTAAAGGCCCTCTATGGCCTCGACGCCCCCCAGGGTGAAGAGGTGGAGAAGGAATAATCGATGGAACTCAACGCGGTCCTTAAAGCAGCTGTTGACGCGAACGCCTCGGATATTCACTTGAAAGCCGGACTTCCTCCAATTTTTCGGTCGAACTCCGCCCTGAGGCCATACAAGGCGGTGGGCCGACTTACCCCGGACGTACTTACGGCGCTTGCCGAGGAGCTGATGAACTCCGGTCAGCGAGACTCCTTTGAACGAAACAGGGAGATCGATATGGGGTACGGCGTTGCAGGGCTCGGGCGCTTCCGCCTCAATATCTTTCAGCAGCGCGGCTCCATAGGGATGGTGTTCAGGGTCATTCCCACCGAGGTAAAGACGGTGAGACAGCTCGCTTTGCCAAAGGTCGTTGAGACCTTGGCGGAGGAGCAGCGAGGGCTGATCCTGGTTACCGGCACCACGGGCTCCGGAAAATCAACGACGCTGGCGGCGATGATCGACCACATTAACGGCAATCGCACAAGCCATGTGATGACCATTGAAGATCCCATTGAATTTTTACACCGGGATAAAAAATCGATAATCAATCAGCGTGAGGTCGGCTTTGATACCCACAGTTTTTCCGGCGCGTTGAAGTCCGCGCTCAGGCAGGACCCCGATGTGATACTCGTCGGCGAGATGCGCGACTTCGAGACAATTGAGACTGCGCTGGTAGCGGCGGAGACCGGGCACCTTGTCCTCTCCACCCTCCACACCGTTGACGCTGGCGAGACAATAAACCGTATCATCTCAGTCTTCCCCCCGTATCAGCAAAAGCAGGTGCGCTTGCAGCTCGCCTCCATAATCAAGGGGATCGTCTCGCAGCGTCTTGTCAACAGGGCCGACGGCAAAGGGCGCGTTCCCGCGGTGGAGGTCATGGTCTCCACCTCAAGGATAAGGGAGTGCATCGAATCACCGGAGAAAACAAAAGAGATAACCACTGCGATATCAGAGGGTTACACCACGTATAAAATGCAAACTTTCGACCAGTCTCTTTTGGGGCTTTTGCAGGCGAAGCATATAACCTACAAGGAGGCGCTACGGCAATCCTCCAACCCCGACGACCTTGCGCTGAAGGTCTCCGGCATAAGCTCAACCCATGACAATCGCTGGGAGCCCTTCGAGGGGCAATCCGGCAAAAAGTAAATATTAAAATATCGATAAATAAAGTGAGAGGATCACACATGACCGGAGCAGAAGTCCGGAAGCTCTTTCTGGATTATTTTGAGAAAAAGGGGCACAAGGTTATCTCCAGCAGCTCCCTGGTGCCGCAGAACGACCCTACGCTCCTTTTTACCAACGCGGGCATGAATCAATTTAAGAACATCTTTACCGGCGTTGAAAACCGTGATTACAAGCGCGCTACTACATGCCAGAAATGCCTCAGGGTCTCCGGCAAGCATAACGACCTTGAGAACGTCGGGCGCACGGCCCGGCACCACACATTTTTTGAGATGTTGGGAAATTTTAGCTTTGGAGACTACTTCAAGCGTGACGCGATCCTATTTGGCTGGGAATTTCTAACAGAGGTTCTCGGCCTGGATAAAGACCGCCTCTGGGTCACGATTTTCGATGACGATGACGAGGCGGACGGACTCTGGCGCGAGCTGACACCGGTACCCCCGGAGCGCATAATCCGCTGCGGTGAGAAGGATAACTTTTGGGCAATGGGCGATACGGGTCCCTGTGGCCCTTGCAGCGAGATACACTTTGATCAGGGCCCCGGGATCTATCCCTGCCCCGACCCGGACAATTGCGGTCCGGAGTGCGACTGCGACAGGTACCTTGAGCTCTGGAACCTTGTTTTTATGCAGTTTGAACGGGATGCGTCCGGCACCCTTAATCCCCTGCCGAAACCCTCCATCGACACCGGCATGGGGCTTGAGCGTATAACCTCCGTCGTGCAAGGCAAGCTTAACAACTACGATACGGACCTCTTCTCCCCGCTTATCGATTTTACCGCCAAGATGGCCGGGACCGGGTATGGCGCCGCAGAGGAGTCCGATGTAAGCCTCCGCGTTATCGCCGACCACATTCGTTCAGCGGTTTTTCTAATCGGTGACGGAATCCTACCCTCCAATGAGGGGCGCGGCTACGTTTTAAGACGGATTATGCGGCGGGCCATGAGACATGGGCGCCTCCTCGGCTTTACCGGCCCCTTTTTCCATGAGGTCGCGGGGGTTGTCATCTCCTCTATGGAGGAGAGCTATACCGACCTTGCGGATAAACGTGAATACGTAGCCAAGGTTATCCTCCATGAGGAGGAGCGCTTTATACGCACTCTTGATCGTGGGCTTCAGCTCCTTGAATCAGAGGTGGAGAAGGTCGAGGCGGCGGGTACCGGAGTCCTCCCCGGAGATGTGATTTTCCGCCTCTACGACACCTACGGTTTTCCAGTAGATCTAACGGCCGATATCGTAGTCGACAGGGGTATAGTTCTCGACGAAGCAGGCTTCGATGCGGAGATGGAGGCGCAGCGCGAGAAGGCGAGGAGCGCTTGGAAAGGCTCGGGTGAAGAGGCTGTCAGCGGCGCATATAGAGCGCTTCTAGAAGAGGGTAAGCGCGTTGCCTTCACCGGCTATGATTTCCTGGAAAATTATACCGAAGTGTCTGCGCTGATTGTGGATGGAGCCATTGTCAATGAAGCCGCCGCAGGCACCGCAGTGGAGCTGCTCCTCGTGGAGTCGCCTTTCTATGGTGAAAGCGGCGGTCAGATGGGCGATACGGGTGTCGTCGTCGGTGACGGATTCACGGTAAAGATAATGACCGCGCAAAAGCCGCTCGACGGGCTTATCGTGCTTCATGGCGAGGTAACGGAGGGCACGGTTTCGGTCGGGGCTAAAGTGCATGCACAGGTAAAGAGCGGTGAGCGTTTTGCCACGGCGCAAAACCACTCCGCAACCCACCTGATGCATGCGGCGCTCCAGGGGGTTTTGGGAGACCACGTAAAACAGGCCGGCTCTCTAGTGGGGCCGGAGAGGCTGCGTTTCGACTTCTCCCACTTCGCGCCAATGACAAAGGAGGAGATTCGCAAGGTTGAGGAGCTCGTTAACGTATGGGCTGCTAAAAACGAACCCATCTCCGTCTCGGAAGAGAGCTATGACGCTGCTGTAAAGACAGGGGTCAAGGCGCTATTTGGCGAAAAGTACGGTGACAAGGTCCGCGTTGTTAAGATGGGTGAGGTCTCCGCCGAGCTTTGCGGAGGCACACATGCTTCATCAACCGGGGAAATAGGCCTCTTCAAGATACTCTCGGAAGCTGGCGTTGCCGCCGGGGTAAGGCGTATTGAAGCCGCTACAGGCGAACGCGCCCTTTCGGCGATGTGGGCCAATGAGGATAAGCTCGATGCTGTCGCTGCGGCGCTCAAATCCGCTCCAGAGGAGGCGGCTGAACGCATCCGTAAGATGCAATCAGCAATGAAAGAGCAGGAAAAAGAGATAACATCGCTAAGGGGTCAGCTTGCAAGCGGCACTTCAAGGGATATCCTTTCAGATAAGCGGGAGATAGCCGGAGTGGACGTGCTCGCCGCCCGTGCGCCGGTCTCCGATGCAAAAGGCATTCGGGAGTTTGCCGACACACTCCGTGAGCGTATGAAGAGCGGTATCTTTGCCCTCGCCGCGGAAGCGGACGGCAAGGCGGTCCTTTTGGTGGGGGTTACGAAAGATTTGACCTCTAAAGTGAAGGCCGGTGATTTGATACGCCCAATCGCGGAAGTGGTGGGCGGACGCGGCGGCGGCAAGCCCGAGCTTGCTCAAGCCGGCGGGAGCGACCCGTCAAAACTGGATGAGGCTTTGGCGCTCTTCTATGACGAGGTCGCCAAAAAGCTTGGCTGAAAGATAAAAAAGGGAGCTTATCATGATCGAAGTCTTACGAAAGGCGATGTTGGCGGGCATTGGCGCCCTTACCCTGACTGAGGCGAAAGCCCGATCCATAGTTGATGAGCTCGTAGAGCATGGAAAGCTCTCCAAAGAGGAGGGCGAGGGGCTGGTGGAGGAGCTTTTGGCTAAAGCGGCATCCTCGCGTAAGGAGCTTGAGCAACGCACCACCGAATTTCTCAAAGAGGGTTTAAAAAAGATGGACCTTGTTATGCGTAGCGAATTCGATGAGCTCAAGGTCCGGGTCGCCATCCTTGAGGAGAAACTTAAAGAAGATAACTAAAAAGCGGATATCGCTTTTAGCAGGTTGGGCGTCATCTCGCGGTGGCGCCCTTTTTGTTGGTGTCAGGTCTTGAACAGCGTCGTTGGTATGGTAAGATAACTCCATGACAAGACCCGTAAGAGTTGAATTCCCAAATGCAATATATTTTATCACTGCTCGCGCGGCAGGTGATGAGGCGCTATTTCGGGATGATGATGACAGAGCCCTTTTCCTGGGCGTACTCTCTCACGTTGTCTTAAGGTATCACTGGAATGTTTGGAGTTACGCCCTCCTGAAAGATGAATATCTCTTACTGATTGAGACTCCCGAGGCAAACCTTTCAAAGGGCATGCGCCAACTCGGTGGGCTATACACGCAACGCTTTAATGAAAAACATGGGCGTGGAGGAAAGCTCTTTGGCGGCAGATATAAATCCCTGCTCGTCGAGAGGGGAGATAAGGTCAAAGAGGTTTCCCGGTACGTTGCGTTTGCCCCGGTGCGGGCAAAGCTATCCACGGGTCCGGAGTTTTATATCTATTCAAGCCATAGGCCGATAGCCGGCCTTGCCCGGCGTCCCGATTGGCTGGATGCGGATGGCGCGCTCAAGTTTTTCGGGAGCGATGAGCCGGTAAAAAGTTATACCCGTTATGTCTATTCGGCCGATCAAAACACCGCCTTGTTGCCCGCGGCCAGAAGGCAGCTTGCTTTAGGCGGAGATGACCTCCTTGAAAAAAGCGAAAAGCTGGCTAAAAAGAAGGTTTCGTCAAAGGGAGGCAAGCGCCCGTCTTTTGCAAAGCTTAAACGCATCGTGGGGAAAAAGTTTGCCTCCAAAGACGAGCGCAATTTAGCTGTTTATTCAGCCTATGATGAGCAAGGGTACACCCTTGAAGAGATTGGAGAGGCTATTGACCTTCACTACGCGACGATAAGCCGCATAATCAAGAAGGTGGAGGAAGCGAAGTAACGCTGGGCACAATGGCGTAAAAAAAGCCGCGCAAGAGCGCGGCTTTTTAATTTTCCTGTATGGAGCGGATTAATCGCTCATGGACTCGAAAAATTCCGTATTGGATTCGGTACCCTTCATCCTGTCCAGCAGGAACTCCATAGCATCCTGCGGATTCAACGCCGAAAGAACCTTACGCAGTATCCAGATACGGTTCATCTCCATCTCGTTGAGGATGAGGTCCTCTCTGCGGGTGCCGGAGCGCTGGATATCTATGGCTGGGAAGACCCTGCGGTCCGCCAACTTGCGGTCCAGCACAAGCTCCATGTTGCCGGTGCCCTTAAACTCCTCGAAGATAACCTCATCCATTCTGGAGCCGGTATCAACCAGCGCGGTTGCGATGATTGTAAGGCTGCCGCCCTCCTCTATATTACGGGCCGCGCCGAAAAAGCGCTTGGGCTTGTGCAGCGCGTTGGAGTCTACGCCGCCGGAGAGGATTTTGCCGGAGTGGGGTACGACAGTGTTGTAAGCGCGAGCGAGGCGGGTGATAGAATCCAATAGGATAACGACGTCCTTGCGGTGTTCAACCAAGCGTTTCGCCTTCTCTATGACCATATCCGCCACCTGAACGTGCCGCTGCGCCTGCTCGTCGAAGGTTGAGGAGATGACCTCGCCCTTGACCGAGCGCTGCATGTCGGTGACCTCTTCGGGCCGCTCGTCTATTAGTAGGACTATCTGCTCTATTTCAGGGTGGTTTGCGGTGATCGAGTTGGAAATTTCTTTTAGGAGAACTGTTTTTCCCGTTCTTGGCGGGGCGACGATTAGACCACGCTGCCCCATGCCGACCGGGGAGGTTATATCCATGACTCGCATCGTGTATATGGAGGGGCCTACCTCCAATTTTATCCGCTGGTCGGGGAAGATTGGTGTGAGGTTTTCAAAGAGCATCCTGTTTCTGGCCTGCTCGGGTGTGTCGCCATTTATCGTGGAGACTTTCAACAGTGCGAAATAGCGCTCGGAATCCTTCGGGGGTCTGATCTGACCGTTAACGGTATCGCCGGTGCGAAGCCCGAAGCGCCTAATCTGGCTAGGCGAAACGTAGATATCGTCCGGGCCCGGCAGGTAGCTGTAATCTGGCGAGCGGAGAAAACCAAAACCGTCGGGGAGCAGCTCCAAAGTTCCCTCTCCGAATATGTTGCCATTCTGCTCGGAGGTCGCTTTGAGTATGGCAAAGATAAGATCCTGCCTGCGCAGCCGAGTCGCGCCCTCGATCTCCAGTGATTCCCCAAGCTCGGTGAGCTCGCTGATAGCTTTTTTCTTGAGTTCTTGCAGATGC
>PKTU01000161.1 GCA_002869005.1 Deltaproteobacteria bacterium | reverse complement strand
TCTTTGGGCAATTTGTTAAGGTTTCCCGGCACTGAGCGCATCGGCATAAAAACCGATCCGGGGATGTGCCCCCTCGACCACTCCCCCTGCGTCCTTACATCAAGGATTATCGAGCCGCCGGGGTCATCTTTAAGCAGTGAGGAGATCTCCTGGTGGTCTGCTATTCCGACCCCCGCAAAGACTGCTGTGGAGGCCAGAAAAAACGCCGCTAAAAACAATGAGAGAGTTCTCAAAAATTTCATCGCCTACCCTTTCAATTAAAGAAGCTGAACACTCTAACTTATTTTTGATGACAAATCACCCAAAGGGTTACTAACCGGTAGGTTGTTGGGCTATACTTTCTCACCCCGGCAACACCCTTAAAAGGATTGAAATGAGCGACACAATAATGGTTGGAGATACCCTTAAGATAGCCGACCGCGTATTTAAATCGAGGCTGCTGGTCGGTACGGGAAAATTTGAGCGCCCGGAACTTATGAGCGCCGCTATCGAAGCATCCGGCACACAAATTGTCACGGTGGCGCTAAGGCGAGTTGACCTTACGCGGCCAGGAGAAGACATACTATCCGCCATCGACATGGAGAAGTACCTCCTGCTGCCAAACACTTCCGGAGCGCGCGACGCCGAGGAGGCTCTTAGGCTCGCCAAAATGGCGAGGGCGGCAGGCATGCCCGACTGGATAAAGCTGGAGGTAACCCCCGAACCCAGATACCTCCTCCCGGACCCAGTAGAGACGTTGAAGGCGGCGGAACTACTAGTCAAAGAGGGCTTCACCGTGCTCCCATACATCGGCGCTGACCCATTGCTGGCGAAACGCCTTGAAGAGGTGGGCACTGCCACTGTCATGCCGCTGGGCTCTCCGATAGGGTCTAACCGGGGCATTTTGACCCGCGCCTCAATCGAAATCATAATTGAACAGGCTAATATCCCCGTTGTAGTTGATGCCGGGCTCGGAGCGCCCTCCCATGCCGCCGAGGCGATGGAGATGGGCGCCGATGCGGTGCTCGTTAATACCGCCATCGCAGTGGCGGACGACCCCGTCGGAATGGCTAAAGCCTTTGCTCTGGGTGTTGAAGCGGGCCGCGCGGGGTACCTCTCGGGGCTGGCGTCATCCTCACGCGCAGCGGCAGCATCAAGCCCACTAACCGGGTTTTTAGGTAAAAACTGATGCTCTTTAACGACATCTACGCGCCCGAAGATGTGCGCGCTTTGTTAAACCGCTCCGACCAGACCACGCCGGAGCAAGTTGAGCGCGCGTTAAGCGCCGGTCACCCCTCTTTTTCAGACTTTCTAGCGCTGATCTCACCGGCGGCGGCGGACTTTCTGGAGCCCCTCGCAGCGCGCGCGCAGCGGATTACCCGTGAGCGCTTTGGCCGAATTGTAAGACTCTACGCTCCAATTTACGTATCCAACGAGTGCACCAACCGCTGCGCATACTGCGGCTTTAACAGAGGAAACGAGGTCCACCGGGTAACCCTCACCCCTGAGGAGGTGTTGGAGGAGGCGCGGGCGCTTTGGAGAGAAGGGTTCAGGGACATACTCCTCGTCTCAGGCGAAGCTCCTCATAAAGCGCCGCTCTCGCAGCTGGTGGAGACTGCCTATCTGCTCTCGCGGGACTTCCCCTCTATCTCCGTAGAAATTTACCCGCTGGAGAGAGAGGGCTACGCCTCACTCGAAAGAGCCGGAGTGGAAGGGGTCACTGTCTTTCAAGAGACCTACGACCCTGAACTTTACGCAAAATTTCACCTGGGCGGCAAGAAGCGTGACTACAACTATCGTTTAGCTACTCCGGACCGCATAGGCGCTGCTGGGATGCGGAAAATAGGCTTGGGGGCGCTGCTCGGGCTGGGGCCCTGGCGCTTCGAGGCCATCTCGCTGGCGCTGCATGCGCTATACCTGCAAAAGACATATTGGCAGACCAATATATCCATATCATTTCCCAGGATAAGGGAGGCTAGCGGAGGATTTACGCCGCCTTCACCAGTCTCAGACAGAGAGATGGCGCAGCTGGCGTTTGCCCTCAGGGTGCTGATTCCAGATGTCGGCCTTACCCTCTCAACGCGTGAGACGCCCGCATTCAGGGATGGCATTACCCCTATATGCTTCACCGCCACCTCGGCAGGCTCCAAAACCGAGCCTGGAGGCTATACCCGCCCCGGCGAGGCTACGGAGCAGTTCGCCATCGAGGACAGTCGTACCCCCGGAGAAGTGGCGGAAGCAATAAAGGCAATGGGCCTTGAACCGGTGTGGAAGGATTGGGACCGCGCCTTCATAGCCCCAGAGCCTCGGATACACCAAGCTAAGGAAACTGAAAGGACTTTGTAAATGAGGGTGGTTGTAAACGGCGAGGGTATGGATATCGAGGAGGGGGCCACCGTAGCCGCCCTATTGCAGACTCTCGGACTACCGGGGGACCGCACAGTGGTGGAGCTCTCGGGCCAGGTCGTTACCCGCGATGAGCACCCCTCAAAGCTCCTCACCGATGGCGACACCATCGAGCTCATCAGATTTGTTGGAGGCGGATAGGTTATGGCAATCAACAAGAACGACGACGCCGAAAGGACACGCGCCGTAAGGAGCATGTTCGGCGCGATAGCCCCAACCTATGACACGCTAAACAGGATACTCTCCTTCGGCGTGGACCAAGGGTGGCGACGTGAGATGGTCCAAAAGCTTCCAAACACAGGGCCGCTTAAGGTTCTTGATCTAGCGTGCGGCACAGGCGACGTTTCAATCGAGATAGTGAAAGCGAGGCCGGAGGCGATAGTCTTCGGCGGCGACCTCACCTTGCCTATGCTAAAAGCCGGTCTCCCTAAAATTAAAAAAGCAAGGATGGCGGATGTAGTAACCTTACAGGCACTCTCCGCCGAGGATTTACCCTACCGCGATAGCTCCTTCGACGCCATAACAATAGCCTTCGGCATAAGAAACGTGGTCAGGCGCGAACAGGCGCTGTCGGAGATGGCTCGTGTACTGAAGCCGGGCGGAAAGCTTCTTATTCTTGACTTCTCAATGCCGCCCAACCCCTTTATCAAGGCGCTCTATTCCCTCTATTTTCACAGAGTCCTTCCCCTGATCGGTGGCCTCATCTCAGGCAATATGGAGGCGTACAAATACCTGCCCCGGTCAGTAGAGGGCTTTCCCCCGCGTGATACCTTCGCGAAGATGATGGAAACGGCAGGTTTCAAAGACGTCTCCCACCGCGACTTCACCTTTGGGGTCTCCACCCTTTACGAGGGTATCAAGGCCTAGAAACACCTGCGTTACCCCTTAAAGCGCCTCATGGATAGGGAGTTGGTAACAACGGAGACGCTCGACATCGCCATCGCCGCCCCGGCAAATACCGGGTGCAGGAGCCACCCGGTAAATGGGTAGAAAACACCTGCCGCCAAGGGTATCCCTATTGAGTTGTATATAAAGGCCCAGAAGAGATTCTGCTTTATCTTTCGCATCGTGTAGCGGGAGAGTGCTATTGTGCGCGCCACATCGCCGAGGTCGTCCCTCACTAGGACCGCGTCGGCGGATTCAAGCGCGACATCTGTGCCCGACCCAATCGCGATCCCCACATCCGCCCGCGTAAGCGCCGGAGCATCGTTTATACCGTCTCCAACCATCGCGACTACACGCCCCTCCTCTTGCAGGGTCCGTATGGCGTGTTCCTTGTCGGCGGGGAGCACTTCAGCCAATACCCTCTTAATACCAGCTTCCCGCCCTATCGCCTCTGCGGTGCGCTTATTGTCGCCGGTGAGCAGTATAACCTCAAGGCCCTTATCCTTGAGGGCGGCAACATCATCGGCAGCGCCGACTTTAAGGGTATCGGCGACTGCAAAGAGGGCGGTCCCCTCCGCTCCAACCGCAAGCGCAAGAACTGTTTTGCCCTCCGACTCCATCCTCTCCCTCTCCCTCTCAAGCCGCTTGGTATCAACTCCCATCAGCTCAAGAAAGGAGATAGTGCCTATATAAATATTTTCGCCTTCAACCTCAGCCTCAATACCTCGCCCAACATGGGCCTTGAACCCGGACGCCTTGAGCAGCGGGGCCTCATTGGCGTCAAGGAGGGCTTTTGCCAGCGGGTGCTCGGAGGATGACTCAGCGGACGCGGCGAGTTGCAGCGCCTTTGTGTCATCCGCCCCTGGTACAGCATAGGTCTCCACCAACCTGGGTTTGCCTCTGGTTATAGTCCCAGTCTTGTCGAATACCACCGTATCCACTTCACCGGCTCTTTGTAGGGCGTCGGCCCCCTTAATCAGGATCCCCAGCTTTGCCCCGATTCCCGTTCCCATCATAACGGCGGTGGGCGTCGCAAGGCCAAGGGCGCAGGGACATGCTACGATGAGCACCGCCACGAAAGCCTTCACCGCCGCCGCTGGGTCCCCCGTCGCTATCAACCAGGCTATAAGCGCTATAAAAGCGATTGCTATCACCGTCGGGACAAAAATCGCCGATACCTTGTCGGCCAGATTCTGTATAGGCGCTTTCGAGCCCTGCGCCTGCTCAACTAACTTAACTATCTGGGAAAGCGCCGTGTCGGCCCCTACCTTTTTGGCCTCGAAGATAAAGGTGCCCGAGGTATTGACGGTGGCGCCTATAACCAAATCTCCCTCGCGCTTGTCCACGGGAATCGACTCTCCAGTGAGCATCGACTCATCCACCGTCGAGTCGCCCTCTGTTATAACCCCGTCAACCGGTATCTTCTCTCCGGGCCTGACGCGAACCATATCTCCCGGCACGACCTCATCGACCGGTATCTCGACCTCTTTTCCTTCGCGCATTACACGCGCGGTTTTAGCTCCTAACTCCATTAGCGCGCGTATCGCGCGGCCCGCTTTTGCCTTGGCCGATGACTCAAGCGTCTTTCCAAGCAAAATAAAGGCGATAAGTAATCCGGCGGTTTCGTAGTATAGGTGCCCGCCGCCCCAAATGGTCTGATAGATCGAGTAGAGATATGCCGTGCCCGTTCCAACGGCCACAAGCGAGTCCATGTTGGGAGAGCGTAGCCAGAGTGCGCGTATGCCTACCCTGAAAAAGTTGGACCCTGCAAACATTATTGGCGTTGCAAGGGCCAGCTGTACCCACCCGGAGAGCCCCTCTCCCAACCCCAGGTCAACCCCTACCATCCCCCCCATCGCCACAACGAGCAGCGGCACCGCGAAGAGCCAGGCAAATAACAGGCGCTTTCTGAATTGCGCCTGCTCCTCCTCCGCTTTTACCGCCTGATCGACCTTCTCTTCGAGGACTACGTAGCCCGCTTTTGATACAGCCTCTTTTAAGTGTTCCTCATCCGTACGGGCGGCGTCGTATTTTATAAAAGCTTTTGCGGCGGCGAAATTCACATTTGCTTCGCCCACCCCCGGCACCTTTCTAAGAGAGCGCTCTATGGTAGCTGCACAAGCGGCGCAGCTCATCCCCCCTATATCGAGGACGCTTGAACTCGCGTCAGACATTGGCTCCGTTGCCTCTGCCTTATCATCCTCCTCCGAGAGCTCCCGGTAACGTTCGAGCACGCCCTCAGGGTCGGCAGTAAACTTCGTGTTGCAGGTGGGGTTGCAAAAATAATAGCGCTCACCTTTGTAATCAGCAGTCCCACCCCGGGGGTTTTCTTCATCGACCGTCATGTGGCAAACGGGATCTATGGAATGCCCCTCCTCCTCCGCAGGCAACGCCGATGGGGGCTTGAGGAATTTATCGGGGTCCTTGCTGAAGCGCTCATTGCACCCCTTGCTACAGAAGTAGTATCTTGTACCGGCATGGTCGTAGGTACCCCCCGGCGGGTTATCCGGGTCAACCTCCATCTTGCAAACTGGGTCAATCTCAACGCCCCGTTTTTTTCCAACCATACTTGAAGCTCCTTTTACCTACGTTTTTATAGCGAGCTGGGATAGCCTTAAGATACATGCAGAAGAGAGGTCGGCAATGAGTTTTCTTAAAAAAATAGAGTCAGCCGTTATCCCATCCCCATTAGGAAACATATTCATTGAAGCTCGCGAGGGCAAGGTTACGGCGGTTAGACTGGGCGTTTTGATGGAGCCGACTACCCTTCCGAATGGCGTCTTATCCAAAGCGGCGGAGGAGCTAGGCTTATATTTCACCCGCAGGCTATCACGTTTTTCAATCCCTACCGCGCCTCCCGAAAACGCCAGCGCATTTGAGCTTGGCGTATGGAAAGCCATGCGGGCAATCCCCTACGGGGAAACTCGCACTTATGGTGAGCTTGCAAAAATACTTGAGACATCTCCAAGGGCAGTTGGTGGGGCATGCAGACGAAACCCCATTCCCATACTCACGCCCTGCCACCGTGTTGTTGCAAAAAGCGGACTCGGCGGCTTTAGCGGTCAATGGGAGACGGGCGTTGCGCTGACACAGAAAGAGGAGCTTCTAAAGCTTGAGTCGGCTACGGGGCTGGTGGCTTAGCGAGAAAAAGGCTTAGGGCCAGAGAATTTCTTTCGAGTCAAAGACAGGGCCGTCGGCGCAGACACGCACATATCCTCCGTCACGCGCCTTTACTACGCAGCCAAGACACGCGCCTAAACCACACGCCATATGCGCTTCCAGCGAAACCTCACAGGCCACCCCGGCGCCCTCGGCCAGTCTGGCTACCGCCGCAAGCATTGGCACGGGCCCGCAGGCGTGAACGCTGAGCGCACCCAACTTTTCGGCGGCCTTAAACTCATCTTCTAAAAGCGCGGTAACGAGCCCAGTATCTCCCAGGCTGCCATCCTCGGTGGCATACTTTGTAGGTATAGCCAGACATGAGAATTGATCATGGCAAAGGATGTCTCGCTCGGTGCGCCCGCCCAGCAGCAGCTTAGGCGCTTTACCCGCGGCAAGGTAGCTGTGCGCGAGATACAGCAGCGGAGCAACGCCAATGCCTCCCCCGACAAGCAGCGGAACTTCACCTCCTTCGCCGAAGCCTCGCCCAAGCGGTTGGAGAACGTCTATTATGTCACCGACCTTCAGGCCCGTCATAATAGCCGTGCCCTCCCCCACCTCACGGTAAAGCAGCTCCACCTCACCGCGCTCTACCATGTGTATGGAAAAGGGCCTTCTTAAGAGGGGTGCTACGCCATCGCGTACGCGTACCATGACGAACTGACCCGGCACTGTCCGTGCCGGCGTGTCAGGGGCGAAGCGGAGGCGGTGGTAGCCTCCGCCGAGTGGCTGGGAAAGGGTTATCGTTGCCGCCGTCTCCCGCCCGGCTCGCTCATCCGGCAGTGAGCACATCTAGCCGTAATACTCCTGAAGCGGCGTGACGGTTATAGTGGATTTGCGGGCCGAGCGTATAGCGCTTACCGCCGCCTTTGCACCCGCTATGGTTGTAAAGTAGGGCACTTGGTATTCAAGAGCCGCCCGGCGGATATGGTAGGAATCATCCTGGGCCTTCGTCCCCAGTATCGTATTGAAGAGCAGGTCCGCCTCGCCGTTTACTATGGCGTCGACAACATGTGGGCGCCCATCCTTTATCTTTTTGACCTCTTTGACCTCCAGACCGGCCACCCGCAAGCGCTTGGCCGTTCCATGAGTCGCCATTAGCTTCATCCCGACCTCGTCAAGGCGCTTGGCGAGCAGCACGGCCGCATCCTTATCCTCATCCTTTACCGATATAAATACGGTCCCATTGGTGGGGAGGATGTTTCCTGCGGCGATCTGGCTCTTTAGGAAGGCTATGCCGAAATCGTTGTCTATCCCCATAACTTCGCCTGTTGAGCGCATCTCCGGGGAGAGAATCGTATCCACGCCGGGGAACTTGATGAAGGGAAAGACCGCCTCCTTCACGCTAACATAGGGCGGCACGATTTCCTTTGTAAAGCCGAGCTCCGCCAGCGTCTTGCCCGCCATTACCCTTGCCGCCATCTTTGCCAGCGGCACACCGGTCGCTTTGGAAACGAAGGGCACCGTGCGGCTGGCGCGCGGATTTACCTCAAGGACGTAGATGGTCTCCCCCTGCACCGCGAATTGAATGTTCATGAGCCCCTTGACCCCGATGCCATGAGCAAGGGCGACAGTCTGGCGGCGAATCTCGTCGGTGATTTCCTCGGTGAGGCTATAGGGGGGGAGGGAACATGCGGAGTCGCCCGAATGTACGCCCGCCTCCTCAATGTGCTCCATTATACCGCCGATGACCACCTCTTTACCGTCACAGATGGCGTCAACATCGACTTCAATGGCGTCATTTAAAAAGCGGTCGAGGAGCACAGGATGCTCGGGGCTCACCTGCACCGCGTTAGCCATATAGCTTCTGAGGCTCTTTTCATCGTAGACGATCTCCATGGCGCGGCCGCCAAGAACGTAGGAGGGCCTTACGACAAGCGGATAACCGATTTTCATCGCCGCAGCAACGGCCTCTTCGACTGACCGGGCGAGGGCGTTCTCGGGTTGCAGCAGATTTAGCTTATGGAGGAGCTGCTGGAAACGCTCGCGGTCCTCCGCGAGGTCGATTGCATCCGGCGAGGTGCCAATAATCGGTACGCCGGCAGCTTCCAGCGCGGTGGTCAACTTAAGGGGAGTCTGACCTCCAAACTGGACGATCACGCCCCAGGGCTTCTCCTTCTCCACAATGTTCATCACATGCTCGAAGGTTAGGGGCTCGAAATAGAGGCGGTCGGATGTATCATAATCGGTGGAGACAGTCTCCGGGTTGCAGTTGACCATTATGGTCTCGAAGCCATCTTCCGAGAGCGCCTGTACCCCGTGAACGCAGCAATAGTCGAACTCAATACCTTGACCGATGCGATTCGGGCCGCCGCCGAGGATTATTACCTTCTTCTTGTCTGTTGGGGCAGCTTCGCACTCGCTCTCATAGGTGGAATATAAGTAGGGAGTCTTGGCCTCGAACTCAGCTCCGCAAGTATCCACCAGCTTGAATACGGGGATGACCCCCTCGTCTCGACGGCGCTTCGCCACCTTGGCTTCGGAGACTCCCAGGAGCTGAGCTAGGCGGATATCGGAGAACCCCCACTCTTTAGCCTTGCGAAGGAGCTCCGTGGGAAGGTCTTCATCGCTTGAGCGGTAACCTGTAATCTCACCCTCAAAGGCTACCAGCTGGTTTATATTGTCTAGAAACCAGGGGTCGATGCCAGTGAGGGAATAGATGTCGGCGGTGGTAAAGCCCTCCCTGAGGGCGTCCGCGATATAGTAAAGGCGCTCGCAGTTGGGGACCACCATCTTCTCTTTGATGAAATCCAGCTTATTCTCGGTCAGCCCGTCGCGCGCGACCATTGAGATCAGCCCCGGATACCCCTTCTCCATAGAAGAGATCGCCTTTTGCAGAGACTCCTTGAAGGTGCGGCCAATACCCATGACCTCACCGACCGATTTCATCTGGGTGGTGAGGGTCGCATTGGCTCCGGCAAATTTCTCGAAGTCAAAGCGGGGTATTTTAGTGACCACGTAATCGATTGTGGGCTCGAAGGAGGCGGGGGTTTCCCCCGTTATATCGTTGGTTATCTCATCAAGGGTGTAGCCCACCGCAAGCTGCGCGGCAATCTTGGCAATCGGGAATCCTGTAGCTTTCGAGGCAAGCGCGGAGGAGCGGCTGACGCGGGGATTCATCTCGATGACCACTAGCCTGCCGTCATCGGGGTTTACGCCAAACTGAATGTTGGAGCCACCGGTATCGACGCCGATCTCCCTTATTATAGCCAAGGAAGCATCTCGCATTAGCTGATACTCCTTGTCGGTGAGGGTCTGCGCCGGAGCTACCGTAATCGAGTCGCCGGTATGGACACCCATCGCGTCGAAATTCTCGATGGAGCAGATGATGACGACGTTGTCCGCGGTGTCGCGCATCACCTCCAGCTCATATTCCTTCCAGCCGATGATCGACTCTTCAATGAGGATCTCGTTCACGGGGGACTGCTCAATGCCCCACTCGACGTACTTATCGAACTCCTGACGGTTGTATGCGATATTGCCGCCCATGCCACCCAGCGTGAAGGAGGGCCGCAAAATAGCCGGAAAGCCGATGGACTCGATTATATGCTGGGCCTCGGCAAGAGAGTGCGCGTAGCCGGAGCGGGGCAGGTCGATGCCGATGCGCTCCATCGCCTCCTTGAACTCCTCGCGGTCCTCCGCCTTCTGGATAGCGTGCTCCTTGGCCCCGATGAGCTCAACCCCGTATTTGTCGAGGATCCCCATTTTGGCGGCCTCAAGCGCGGTATTGAGCGCTGTCTGACCGCCAAGGGTAGGCAGGATGGCATCCGGACGCTCCGCTTCGATAATCTTTTCAAGGATGTCGACGGTAACAGGCTCCACGTAAGTGCGGTCGGCCATCGCCGGGTCGGTCATGATTGTCGCGGGGTTGGAGTTAAGCAGAATGACTGTAAAACCGTCCTCCTTAAGCGCCTTACACGCCTGGCTCCCCGAATAATCAAACTCACACGCCTGGCCGATAACGATTGGGCCCGCGCCGATTATAAGTATCTTCTCAATATCTGTGCGTCTTGGCATTTTTATTCCACGCCGGGCCTAGCCCGCTTTTTCAATCATGTCGGTGAAGCGTCTGAAGAGGTATGAAGCGTCATGGGGCCCCGGGCTCGCCTCAGGGTGGTACTGTACGCTAAAGAGCGGGTAGTCCCTGTGAGAGACGCCCTCAACGGTGTTGTCGTTGAGGTTTACGTGGGTGACCTCGATGGCGTCACCATGTTCCGTCTCTTTAAGCGAATCAAGGTCTACTACAAAGTTATGGTTTTGGCTCGTAATCTCGACCTTGCCGGTGGAGAGGTCCTTGACTGGCTGGTTACCGCCGTGGTGGCCGAACTTCAATTTGTGGGTTATGCCACCGAGGGCAATGCCGATAATCTGGTTGCCCAGGCATATGCCGAAGATCGGCTTTTTCCCGATAAGCGCTTTTACCGCTTCGGCGGCGTATGGCACCGCAGCGGGATCGCCGGGACCATTTGACAGGAAGACCCCGTCAGGGTTCATCGCCAAGACTTCCTCCGCGGAGGTCCTTGCCGGCACCACGGTAACCTTGCAACCCGCCTGGGTCAGCATCCTGAGAATGTTGTACTTTATCCCGAAGTCGTAGGCTACTACCTCGTAGCGTGTAGAGCGGGGTTTCGTGTAGCCCCTCTCTATATCCCAGCCGCCAATCTCCCACGTATAGGGGTTTTGACAGGTTACTTCACTGACAAGGTCGCGGCCCTCTATGGGGGGCGCCATCCTTGCTTTTTCCACAAGCGAAGCGGGGTCCAGATCCTCTGTGGAGATGACCCCCATCATCGCCCCTTCGTCGCGAATCTTGCGGGTCAAGGCGCGCGTATCGATACCTTCGATACCTACGACACCCGCCTCTTTTAGGCCCTCGTCGAGAGAAAGTTTGGCGCGCCAATTAGATGGCGTTCTCCACGCTTCCTTTACGATAAAACCCTCGACCTGAATCCCGTCCGATTCATAGTCCTCATCGTTAAGTCCGTAGTTCCCAATCTCCGTATAAGTCATCGCTACCATCTGCCCCTTGTAGGAGGGGTCGGTAAGTATCTCCTGGTAGCCGCTCATGGAAGTATTGAAAACCACCTCCCCCGTCGTCTCCCCCTCGGCACCGAATGAGGTGCCGTTAAAGAGGGTGCCGTCGGCTAGGGCAAGGATGGCTCGTTTCATCTACTACTTCGCTCCTTCAATATTTTGCGCGGTTATTTTACCGTCGCTGTAGACGGTTACGCCGCCCACAATTGTACGGACTGCCCTACCCTTTAGGGTCATACCGGCAAATGGGCAGTTATCCGCTTTAGATTGAAAATTTATAGGTTCAACAACCCACTTCTCATTTAAATCCACCAGCGCTATATCGGCCGGAGCGCCCACTTTAAGGGTCCCTCCGGGAAGGCCCAAAGCCGATGCGGGACCCATGGTTAGCGCAGACACTATGGTTTTTAGTGACGCTATGCCCTCGTGGTATAGCGCAAGGGAGAGGGCAAGGCTTGTCTCGAGACCAATCACACCGTTAGCCGCCGCCTCAAATTCTAGCTCCTTTTCATCACGCGCATGAGGAGCGTGGTCGGTGGCAATCACGGAGACCACACCAGCCGAAAGCGCGCTGCGTACCGCCACAAGGTCGGCCGCGGTCCTAAGCGGCGGATTCATCTTATACACCGCGTCGAAGGTCTTAACCTCTTCGTCGGTAAGGGTAAAATAATGTGGCGCAGTCTCCCCGGTAACGTTTAGCCCGGCAGCACGCGCTCCCCTTAGAAGCTCCATCGACCCCTTGGTGGACAGATGCGCCAAATGAAGCCTTACCCCGGTGCGGGAGGCAAGCATTATATCACGGGCTACCATAGATTCCTCAGCTTCGGAGGGAATCGCCGGCAGGCCGAGGAGGGTGGACACCTCGCCCTCGTTCATCACCCCCCCTGCGGCGAGAGAGAGGTCTTCGCAGTGGCTTATGACCGTTAGGCCGAACCCACGCGCGTAGTCCATCGCCCGGCGCATAACTAGCGGAGATGAGACGGGATGGCCGTCATCGGTTACCGCCACGCAGCCTGCCGCCGCGAGCTCCCCGATCTCAGCCAGGTCCTCACCCTTTGAACCTTTTGTTATAGCCCCAACAGGGTATACGCGGCAAACTCCTTCGCGCGAAGCTTTATCAAGTATGTATTTTGTGACCGAAGCGCTGTCGTTCACCGGATTCGTATTGGGCATCGCGCAAACAGCCGTAACTCCTCCCGCGGCAGCGGCGCGAGTGCCTGTTGCAATAGTCTCTTTGTACTCCTGCCCCGGCTCACGTAGGTGTACGTGAACGTCGATGAGTCCGGGGAACAGGTGCAGACCCGCCGCGTCTATGATTTCGGCTCCCGCCCTGTCGAGCCCAGCCCCCACGGCGGCAACCTTTCCATCTTCGATTGCGATGTCACTTAATCCGTCAAGGCCGCTGTAGGGGTCTACTATGTGTGCGCCGGTAATTATAGTCTTCATTCCCTATCGCCTCCGGCGAGCATATAGACCACCGCCATCCTGACGGCAACCCCGCTCTCCACTTGCTGGAGGATCACCGAGCGCGGCCCATCCACAACCTCGGAGGATATCTCCACTCCCCTGTTGATTGGCCCAGGATGCATTACTATGCAATCAGGCTTCGTAAGCTCCAGTGAGCGCGGTCCAATCCCGTAGAAGGTCGCATACTCTCTATCGCTGGGCAAAGTGGCAACCCCTTGACGCTCCTTTTGAATCCTTAGGGCCATGACTACATCAGCGCCGTCCAACGCGTCGGACAAACGGGCGCAGCTCTTAACGCCAAAGGCCTCAGGGTGCGGAGGGAGCATCGTCCCTGGGCCGCAGATGGCAACTTCCGCCCCCATTGTCCTCAGCGCATGCATATTGGAGCGCGCTACCCGCGAGTTGGCGATGTCGCCTATTATCGCGACCTTAAGCCCCTCTATCTGTCCCTTGTGCTTTCGCATCGTGAAGAGGTCAAGGAGGGCTTGAGTGGGGTGCTCATGGCGGCCGTCGCCGGCATTTACTACCGCCGCGCTGGTACGCGCCGCAACAAAATGCGCCGCGCCGGCGGCCCCATGGCGAATTACCAGTACGGTGGGGGCCATCGCCTCTATGTTCTTAACCGTGTCAAGGAGGGTCTCCCCCTTTTTGGTTGAGCTGGACGAGGCGGTGAAATTAACCGCATCGGCGGAGAGACGTTTTTGAGCTATTTCAAAGGAGACTCTTGTCCTCGTGGATGGCTCGAAAAAGAGGTTTACTACGGTTTTGCCCCTTAACGCAGGTACTTTTTTTACCGGCCTCTTGGCGATGTCGGCAAAGCCTTCAGCGCTATCCAGGAATGAGTTTATCTCCTCCCTGGAGAGGGCCGCCATTCCGAGAAGGTCTTTTCTCTGGTAGNCTCAAGCTAATCCTCCCCCGGCACCCAACCGCTCTCAGCATGGTAGACGAAAACGCCGTCTGCCATGCCATCCTCCGCAAGTTCAACCTTAACCCGTTCATCTAAATTTATTTGGGCCGAGAGACCGGTGTAATCGGGCTGTATGGGAAGTTCGCGAGAGCCCCGATCGATGAGGACGGCAAAGCGTATCGCCTTGGGCCTTCCGAGGTCCATTAAGGCGTCCAAGGCTGCGCGCGTGGTGCGCCCGGTGAAGAGAACATCGTCCACGAGAACCAGCGTGCGGCCGGTAATGTCAAAGGGGATGCTGGTTGCCCTTACCAATGGGACTGAGCCCATCAGATCGATGTCGTCCCGGTAGAGTGTTATATCCAGAGAGCCGACTGGTATATCACCACCTGAGACCCTGTCGATGATCTCCTTTAGGCGCGCAGCCAGGATGTCGCCCTTGCGTACTACGCCTACAAGCGCGAGGGCGTCCACGCCAGCGCTATCTTCTATGATCTGGTGCGCTATTCTCTCCAGGGTCCGTTTTAATGCCGTGCCATCCAACAGCTTGCGCAAAGGGGTTTCAGACATTTTAATACCTCAAAAAAAAACCTTCTCGCCTAAAGGCGGAAGGTTTTCCCTCTGCTGATTTTGATGAACATGGGTGTCCCATAAAGTCGTTCTCCTGGAAATTTTACAGAATATAGCATTGGGGAGGGTTCGGGTCAACGCCGCGGAAAAGATTCTTTCCGAACACTCAGGTGAGGGCGGGGCAAAAAAAAGCGGCTGCCAAATGGCAGCCGCTTTCTACATCAATCTATTTCAGCTTCCTCAGCGAGCTTTGCGTCATCGCTTGGGGGGGGCGCAGCAACGGCCCGCCCTGCTTCCTCTCCATCGGGGAAAAGGTCCTCGTCATTTACGTTAAGCTTGAGCTTGCGGTAACGGGATAAACCTGTGCCTGCCGGAATCAGGCGGCCCATGATGACGTTTTCTTTCAGTCCGCGCAGGTGGTCCACTTTGCCCTCGACTGAAGCCTGCGTGAGGACTTTTGTAGTCTCCTGGAAAGAGGCCGCGGAGATAAACGATTCCGTGGAAAGGCTCGCCTTGGTCAAGCCTAGGAGCATCGGCTGCCCGACTGCCTTCTGCTTGCCCTCCGCCTCCATCCTGCGGTTTACCTCCTCGAAGTAGGGGCGTTCGACAGGCTCTTTGAGCAGGAAGTCGGTATCGCCGACATCGCTTATCTCAACCCTACGGAGCATCTGGCGCACGATTACTTCTATGTGCTTATCGTTGATATCAACGCCCTGTAGGCGATAAACCTCCTGGATCTCATCGACGAGGTACTTCATAAGTTCGAACTCACCGAGAACCTTGAGGACCTCATGGGGGTTGGTGGCGCCATCCATAAGCGCCTCGCCGGCCCTTATCTCATCGCCCTCATGCACTGCAAGGTGCTTACCCTTAGGAATGAGGTATATCTTGGGTTCACCGACCTCCGGTGTGACGACGACTTTGCGTTTGCCGCGCTGGTCCTTGCCGAAGGAGACGATACCGTCAACCTCAGAGATGATCGCGAAGTCCTTGGGCTTCCTTGCCTCAAAGAGCTCATCGACGCGTGGCAGACCGCCGGTGATGTCCTTGGTCTTTGTCGTCTCGCGAGGCATCTTGGCGACAACCGCGCCTGCCGCGATTTCTTCGCCCTCGACAACCTCGATGTGCGCGCCGACGGGGAGTATATAGCGGGAGAGCGTCTGCCCGGTCTCCTTGGATTTGATGGAGATTCGGGGGCGATAATCGCTACCTTTGGACTCCACGATGACCTTTCTGGAGAGGCCGGTAACCTCATCCAGCTGCTCGCGCATCGTGACGCCGTCAACAACATCGCCGAATTTGACAATACCAGTCGCCTCGGTGAGGATTGGATTTACGTGGGGGTCCCACTCGGCAAGCAGCCGCCTGGGTTCAACCGCGTCCCCATCCTTGACCTTTAGCATCGCGCCGTAGATGAGCGAGTATTTCTCACGCTCACGCCCATCGGCGTCGAGAATTGCAATCTCGCCATTTCGGTTCATGACCACGACCTCACCCGCCGGGGTGGTGACGTAGCTTATGTTCATGTACTTAACGGAACCTTCGGTGCGCGCTTCCAGGGTGGACTGCTCAACGCGCTTTGACGCCGCGCCGCCGATATGGAAGGTACGCATCGTGAGCTGCGTGCCGGGCTCGCCAATAGACTGCGCCGCTATGATTCCAACGGATTCGCCTATATTGACCTTTCGCCCGCGCGCCAAATCGCGGCCGTAGCACTCTACGCACAGACCGGTCTTCGCTTTGCAGGTAAGAACAGAGCGAATGACGACTTCCTTAACGCCCGAATTCTCGACATCCGCGGAGAGCTTTTCATCGATCTCATCGTTAGCTTTGACGAGGACTTTGCCGGAGTATGGGTCACTCACATCGAAGAGAGAGGTACGCCCCAGTATGCGGTCGCTCAGGCGTTCGATTACCTCGCCCCCCTCCACAAGGGAGGTTACGGTTATTCCGGCGTGGGTCCGGCAGTCCTGCTCTGTAATTACTACATCCTGCGCTACGTCGACCAGACGGCGGGTCAGGTAACCCGAGTTCGCCGTCTTCAATGCGGTATCCGCGAGGCCCTTACGTGCGCCGTGCGTCGATATGAAATACTGTAGAACCGTCAGCCCCTCACGGAAGTTGGCGGTAATCGGGGTTTCTAGAATCTCGCCGGAGGGTTTTGCCATAAGACCGCGCATACCGGAGAGCTGGCGCATCTGCTGGGTGGAACCGCGAGCGCCGGAGTCCGCCATGATGTAGATGGAGTTCAGGTGTTCGCCCTCCTCCTTGTTCTCAAGTTCCTGCATCATTTCGGAAGCTACGGTGTCGGAAGCAGTTGACCAGATATCAACAACCTTGTTGTAGCGCTCGCCATCGGTGATGAGACCGTCCTGGTACTGCTTCTGGATCGTCGCGACCTCGTCAAAGGCCACATCCAGGATCTCTTTTTTCCTGTGAGGCACTACCATGTCGCCAACGGAGACTGAGACGCCTGCACGGCTGGCGAACTTGTAACCGAGTGATTTTACCTGATCGGCAAAGAGCACCGTAGCCTTGTCGCCCGCTTCGCGGAAGACGGTCCCCATTAGCTTGGCGAGGTCGCCCTTCTTTATGACCCGGTTGACCGTGGCAAAGCCCACCTGATCGGGGATGATCTCCCAGAGCATGATTCTGCCCGGGGTAGTGTCGTAAAGCTCCCCATCGACGCGGACCTTGACCTTGGCATGCATCTCGACGATATCCTGGTCAAAAGCGATTCGGCATTCGCGCGGACTGGCAAAGGTCATGCCCTCGCCGCGCCTTGCCGTACGGGCAATCGTCATATAGTAGATGCCAAGCACGATATCCTGCGAGGGCACGATGATCGGCTTGCCGTTGGCGGGGCTGAGGATGTTGTTGGTGGACATCATCAGCACGCGGGCTTCAATCTGCGCCTCGACGGTCAGGGGTACGTGCACCGCCATCTGGTCACCGTCAAAGTCTGCGTTGTATGCGGTACAGACAAGAGGATGCAGTTGTATCGCCTTGCCCTCGACGAGGACCGGCTCAAAGGCCTGAATGCCCAGTCGATGCAGCGTCGGCGCGCGGTTCAGCATTACAGGGTGCTCGCGGGTAACCTCGGCGAGGATATCCCAGACCACGTCCTCTTCACGCTCAACCATCTTTTTGGCAGATTTGATTGTGGCGGCGAGGCCACGCTCTTCGAGCTTGTTGAAGACGAAGGGCTTAAAGAGCTCAAGGGCCATAACCTTGGGGATGCCGCACTGGTGGAGCTTAAGCTCAGGTCCGACCACGATAACTGAACGGCCGGAGTAGTCTACACGCTTTCCGAGGAGGTTCTGACGAAAACGCCCCTGCTTACCCTTCAACATGTCGGAGAGAGATTTTAGCGGGCGGCGGTTGGCGCCGGTGATCGTCCTGCCACGGCGGCCGTTATCAAATAGCGCGTCAACGGCCTCCTGAAGCATGCGCTTCTCATTTTTTATGATGATGTCGGGGGCGTTCAGGTCGAGCAGACGCTTTAGCCTGTTGTTCCTGTTGATAACGCGCCTGTATAGGTCGTTGAGGTCGCTCGTCGCGAACCTGCCGCCCTCAAGAGGTACGAGCGGGCGAAGGTCCGGAGGCAATACCGGGATCACCTCAAGGATCATGTCCTGAGGCCGGTTTCCAGAGTTTTTGAAGGCGTTGACTATTTTGAGGCGCTTCGCGTACTTCTTGCGCTTGGCTTTGGAGGTGGCGTTGACCATCTCCGTACGGAGAAACTCTCCAAGCTCATTCATCTTCATGGAGGCGAGGTAGTTGCGCACCGCCTCTGCGCCCATGCCGGCTTCAAAGCTAACACCGGGCTCATAAACCAGCTCGCGATATTTCTCCTCGGAGATTATCTCGCCCACCTCCATCCCCGTGGTGCCGGGGTCGAGGATGATATACGCCTCGTAGTAGAGGACGCGCTCAAGGTCTTTTAGCTTCATCCCGAGCAGTGAGCCAATTCGGGAGGGAAGCGACCTGAGGAACCAGACGTGCGCCACGGGAGTGGCGAGCTCGATATGGCCCATCCTCTCGCGGCGAACCGACGAGCGGATGACCTCGACGCCGCACTTTTCACAGACGACGCCGCGGTGCTTCATGCGCTTATATTTGCCGCAGTTGCACTCATAGTCTTTAACTGGGCCGAATATCTTCGCGCAAAAGAGCCCGTCGGACTCCGGCTTGAAGGTCCGGTAGTTTATGGTTTCAGGTTTTTTAACCTCGCCAAAGGACCACTCCCGAACTTTCTCCGGGCCCGCAATCGATACGCGTACCGCGTTAAAGCTTAGCGGGTCTTTTGGCTGGTCGAAAAATTTATGTATGCTCTGCAAGGTGTTAACCTCCTTAAAGGACTGGTCGCTGTAGTTTTACGCCGTGTGTGAACGCCTCTACTACAGCGCCTCCTCTTCTTCGAGCAGTTCCACGTCCAGGCCGAGCGCCTGCATCTCTTTGATGAGGACGTTGAAGGACTCGGGGAGCCCCGGCTCCAGAACGTTCTTACCCTTAACGATTGATTCGTAAATTCTTGTGCGGCCCGCCACATCGTCCGACTTGACGGTCAGCATCTCCTGAAGGATGTGCGAGGCGCCGTATGCTTCAAGAGCCCACACCTCCATCTCACCGAGCCTCTGCCCGCCGAACTGCGCTTTACCGCCCAGCGGTTGCTGGGTGACGAGGGAGTAGGGGCCGGTGGAGCGGGCGTGTATCTTGTCCCCAACCAGATGGTGAAGTTTGAGCATGTACATTACGCCGACGGTGATGCGCTGGTCGAAGGGCTCTCCCGTGAGGCCGTTGTAGAGCAGTTCCTGGCCGGAATCGGAGCACCCGGCCTTTGTGAGGAACTCCCTTATGGAGGTCTCTGAAGCGCCGTCGAAGACAGGAGACTCTGTTGCCACGCCCTCGTGGGCAGCCATCCTGGCAAAGCCCATTATGGCGTCATCATTGGCGCTGTCTAAAAGCTCCTGAGTCTCTGTATCGGCGTAAATTTCCTTTAACTTCCCTCTCATTACATCGGGGGAATAGTTCGCATCGACAAACTCCTGAACCTGCCTGCTTAGCGAATGCGCGGCCCAGCCGAGGTGCGTCTCAAGGACCTGCCCGACGTTCATTCGGGATGGAACGCCCAAGGGGTTGAGGATGACGTCCACCTGCCTGCCATCTTCGAGATAGGGCATATCCTCCACGGGGACGATCTTTGAGATAACGCCCTTGTTTCCGTGGCGGCCGGCCATTTTGTCGCCCACCGACAGACGGCGCTTGATGGCGACGTATACCTTTACCATCTTTATTACGCCGGGCAAGAGGTCGTCGCCCTCCTGCAGGCGCTCTATACGCTCCTCGAATTTGGTGCGTACTTTGGCAATCCGCTCATCAAGGCGCTCTGCGAGGGCGAAGATACGGTCCTCTTTTTCAGGGGCGTCGATAAGGGGGATTTCAACCCACGCCGCTTTTGGCACTGTTGAGAGCTTCTCAGGGTCAATAATCTCGCCCTCGGCAATAACTATATTGCCCTCCAAATCGACAACATCGATTGCCGCTTTCTCGGAGGAGAGCAGATCGCGGATTGAGTTGTAGGTGGCGCTGGAGAGTATGGCAATTTCCTCGCCCATAACCTCCCGGAGCCTGGCGCCTTCACGATCCTCGGCGTCGTCAAAGCCGTCATCAAGACCGGCGCCCTTGCGGGAGAAGACTTTGGTATCGACCACGATACCCTCGACCCCCGGCGGTACGCGGAGGCTGGTGTCTTTTACGTCACCGGCCTTCTCTCCGAAGATCGCTCTGAGGAGTTTTTCCTCCGGGCTAAGCTGTGTTTCGCCCTTCGGCGTCACCTTGCCGACCATCAAATCGCCGGGCCTTACCTGCGCGCCGACACGAATTATCCCCTGGTCATCCAGGTCTTTTAACTTCCTGTCACCGAGGTTGGGGATATCAGGCGTAATCTCCTCTTTGCCGAGCTTCGTATCGCGCGCTACACACTCGAACTCCTCGATGTGGACCGAGGTGAATATGTCACGCTCAAGGAGCTTCTCGGAGATTATTATGGAGTCCTCATAGTTGTAACCGCCCCATGACATGAAAGCGACTACTACGTTTTTACCGAGAGCCAGCTCGGCCGCCGAGGTGGCGGGGCCGTCAGCCAACACATCGCCCGCCTTCACCATATCGCCCTTCTTCACTATCGGACGCTGGTTGAGACATGTGTTCTGGTTTGAGCGCTGGAACTTGGTGAGGTTGTAAATGTCAACGCCGGTCCTGACGTCCTCAACACCCTCTTCATAGGTCTTGACAACGATCCTGGAGGCATCCACAGACTCGATGAGACCATCCCTCTCCGCGACAACGGTGACACCGGAATCATGGGCAACTACAGCCTCTATGCCGGTACCTACGAGGGGCGCCTCGGTTGAAAGCAGCGGGACAGCCTGACGCTGCATGTTGGAGCCCATGAGCGCACGGTTCGCGTCATCGTGTTCAAGGAAAGGTATGAGCGCCGCCGCAACGGATACGAGCTGTTTCGGCGAGACGTCCATCAGATCGACCTCGGCGGCGTCAACGAGAAGCGGATCGCCGTTACGACGCGCGTTTATAAGGTCGTTTTCAAATTTGCCCTTCGCATCTATGGGAGCATTGGCCTGTGCAATCGTGTGCTCCTCCTCCTCCATCGCGGAGAGGAACTGGATCGATTTTAGCACCTTGCCCTTGGATACTTTGCGATAGGGTGTCTCGATAAAACCGTACTCGTCGACCCGCGCATAGATGGAGAGACTTACTATGAGGCCGATGTTGGGCCCTTCAGGGGTCTCGATTGGGCAGATGCGGCCATAGTGCGTGGTGTGAACGTCGCGAACCTCAAAGCCCGCACGCTCGCGGGTAAGACCGCCCGGCCCCAGCGCCGAAAGACGGCGCTTGTGGGTCGTCTCGGAGAGGGGGTTGGTCTGGTCCATGAACTGGGAGAGTTGGCCCGACCCGAAAAACTCTTTTACGACTGCGGTCACCGGTTTTGAGTTTATAAGGTCGTGTGGCATGAGCGAGTCGACCTCGTGTAAACTCATGCGCTCCTTTACCGCCCTCTCCATCCTTACGAGGCCTACGCGGTAACGGTTCTCCAATAGCTCGCCCACCGAGCGCACCCTCCTGTTTCCAAGATGGTCGATGTCGTCTATGGAGCCGCGCCCATTCTTCAAATTGGCGAGGTAACGGACCACCGCCAGGATATCTTCGCGGGTAAGGGTCTGCTGTTCCATCGGGGCGTCAATTTTAAGCTTATAGTTAAGCTTCCTGCGCCCGACCTTGGATATGTCGTACCGCTCATCATTGAAGAAGAGGTTCTCGAAGAACTTTGTCGCCGTATCAAGGGTCGGCGGGTCGCCCGGCCGCATGCGGCGGTATATCTCGATAATGCCCTCTTCGGTAGATGATATTTTGTCATCCACGAGAGTGTCGCGCACGTAGGAGCCCACCTTGAGGTTGTCGATGAAGAGAATCTCAAATTTCTTGATCTTCGCTTCACGCATCTCCTCAAGCAACTCGGTTGTAATCTGGACTCCGGCCTCTATGGTGATCTCGCCGGTCTCCTTATCCACGATATCGGTAGCGACATAGGCGCCTTTGAGATCTTCAATCTCAATGGGTACCGCAGTCACTTTATCCTGGCGGAGCCTTTTTAGCGCACGTTTGTTGACCTTGCGCTGCGCCTTGACCAAAACGGCGCCGGACTCAGGGTGGACTATATTCTCGGTGGCGCGGCTGTCTTCCAGAAGGTCCGGGTCTATGGCTTTCTTCGCGGACTCCTTCTTCCAGTCGATCTCGACTCCGAGTTTATCGTAGAAGTTGTCGAGGATATCCTGCGCTGAGTAGCCAAGCGCCTTCAAAAGAACCGTAGCGGGAAATTTCCTGCGCCTGTCGATTCTTACGAAGAGGAGGTCCTTGTGGTTGAACTCAAAGTCCAGCCATGAGCCACGGTAGGGGATCACCCTGGCAGAATAAAGATACTTTCCGCTGGAGTGGCGCTTGCCCTCATCATGGCTGAAAAAGACACCGGGGCTTCGGTGGAGCTGGTTGACGATAACCCTCTCGGTACCGTTTATCACAAAGGTACCGTTTTTGGTCATGACGGGTATCTCGCCGAAGTAGACTTCCTGCTCCTTTACGTCGCGCACTGACTGCGCGCCGCCCTCTTCGTCCACATCCCATACGACAAGTCGTACCGTGACTTTCACCGGGCACGCGAAGGTCATACCGCGCTCGGTACACTCCTCCACATCATATTTTGGCTCTCCGAGCTCGTATTTGACAAACTCAAGGGAGGCCGTCTCGGCAAAGTCCTTTATCGGGAAGACGGACTGAAAAACTTTCTGGAGGCCGACATCCCGGCGCTTTTCGGCGGGAATGTCAGCTTGCAGGAAACGGTCATAGGATTCCTTCTGTACCTCAATGAGGTTTGGAATCTCGACAACCTTGCCTATGCTGCTGAACTTAAGGCGGGGCCTGCGGTTCTGGGAGACTGAATAGGCCATTCCGTATCAACTCCTTTTGGAGGCT
>PKTU01000113.1 GCA_002869005.1 Deltaproteobacteria bacterium | reverse complement strand
CTCGCCGGTGGTGACGTTAGAAAACCTCGGGCCCATGGAGCAGGCCCGCCGCTACAAGCTGGATAGCGGACTCCCCGTGTTGGCTACCACAAAGGCGATTTACAACGAGGAGAGTTGCTACACCGCTGATTGTCACCACCACAACGAGCTACAGAGCATCCTGGGCACTCTAGATGTCGGGCTCTCCGAGTTGCCTTTACAAGAGAGCCTCTCCACAATGGGCAAGCGGCTCGTCGCCTTTACCATAATGCTTACAATCCTAGTGATAGGTGGAGTCGCTGCCCTGCTCCAGCTAAATGTCGTGGCCCCACTCAGAAAGCTTACGGATTACCTACACGCCGTCTCCGTCGGCGACGATTCAGGCGAAGCCCCGGAGCTCTCCGGTGAGCTGAAGACTATCGTCTACGCAATACGCAGAATAAAAAAATCAATCGACAAGCATGATTGAGAGGCGCCTCGTTGGGTGATATTGTGTAGTTGGTGAGTAAAACTCCAGCGGGTGCCGTTTTAGCGTGACGATTTGGGGACTCAATGAAGAGAGATGAAGAGAGAATAAGAGGCGCGCCTGAAGCGGGAAACGCCCGCAAAGCATCTTACCAGGCCGAGATTAACAGAGCCCTTTGGCCCATAATTCTCTTTCTCGCCATCAGCGTCTGGGCTCGAGCCGACTTTGCCTTCTTCCCCCGCCTCCCTGAAGACTGGCGTGTGGCGATGGGGTCTCCCCCGCCTCCCTATCTGGTCAGCGCCGCTTTCGTCATCTACCTTTTGGCCGCCATAATCAAAACCCTCGTCAAAATGGCAAGCGAAGGCCCACCTGGTAGGGGCTTTGACCATGTGGGATACCTCACGGGCTTCTATATCTTTTTCAACCTCTCAGGGATTTTGGACTCAAGCTACTGGGCCATCGTCGTGGGCGGGTTGGTGATCTTGACGGCGGAAGGCTACAGAAACATGCTTTATTACAAAAAGCTAAGGAAGCAACACTGAGAGCCGGGGGCTCTTTATAATCACGCGTTAAGGTCCGCCCTCCCGGCTGATATTAATTGTCGCCATCGCCGATGAGTCTCCTTGCTAGCAGCCAACAAGTATTCTGTTTGAAAAATGCCATCTACCTTTGATGATGGTTTTTGCCCGGAGGTAAGGTAAGCGCCTCCAGCTCCCTTAGTTTACATAACCGCTGCCAATGGCCGAGAATGGCAACTCAAGGTCGAGCTCGGGAACCTGTTTGGCAATCCATGCTGTGAAGGTATTGCTATTGGGACCGGGGAAAGCCTTGTATTCTCCAGGCCAAGGGTAGCTTCTCGCGGCCACCTCAATTTTATCTATTATACGTTCTGCGCCCTCTCCCACGTGCTCAACTAGAAGCTCGGGTCTCTCTCCATACCAATACCTGTCTGGAAGGTCTTTCTCGATTCTCACTACAGATTCACCGTTACGCAACCGCCAGCCGATCACCTCATATACTGTATAGCTGTCATCTCCTGCTCTCTTGGTTGAAATCCAAGTGTGTATGGCAAAAATTCCTCTCCAACCCCATGTTGAAGCACCGTAAACCTGAATGACAGCCTCAAGCGTGTCATCAGGTTTTGGCGCTATACTTGCCGATTCACGGCTTGCAGTTCGCCAGCTACCTTTTGAGCTGGATACGAGGGCCGTTGCCGACAATCCCACAGCGATTAAAACACATGCGATTATTGCAATTTTTGCTTTTTTCAATTTCTTTATCCCACAAGATTCTAGTAGTTGGAGAAAACCTTTCAGGCTCTTTGACGGATTTTACAACATATAATATGTCGGAAAAGTTTTAAGGGATACCTGCGGTATTGCCTTCGCACCCTTAGCCCAATTTCAAATTTGACGTATGGAGAGGCGATATGGGCGCAAATGACAAAAAAACCGTTTAATTTTTATGCGCTCCCTTATAAGTCGCTTATAAAAAAAGGACTTACACCAAAATGATGTAAGTCCTTGAAATCGCGTGGTGAGCCGTCAGGGGCTCGAACCCCGAACCGAGTGATTAAGAGGCCTTTTCTCCGGGATATCTAAACCCCTTCAAAATACTGCAATTTACTGTAATGACAGCTTTTTATGTTTGTCCAATATTTGGCAGTTTTAGGCAACTTTTGGCAATTTTACAGAAAAAGTCACACACCAAGTCACACACCAAACAAAAAACACTCACAGTAAGCATACTGTAAGTACCCGATATTACTGGTACCCCCGGCAGGATTCGAACCTGCGACACCAGGATTAGGAATCCTGTGCTCT
>PKTU01000123.1 GCA_002869005.1 Deltaproteobacteria bacterium | reverse complement strand
TCCCTGTCAAAAGGTTTGTGAGATTCTAGCCCGCCTTCAATCCGGGGCATCGCAGCCACCGGCGAGGCGAAGGTCATCATCAAGGCGTCGCCCCTGTCTGGAGAGGCGAGGCCCCGCTTTTTTCTCTCCTGTTTGGATTCGACCCGCACTCTGCCGTTGGAAGTGAGGGAGTATTTGATAGTGGTGAGTTGGGCCGCAAGCTCTTCATCGGGGGGCAGGGAGGGGGCTCCGGATTCGAGCCATTCGCGAGTACGCCACCAAAGCTCGGAGCGCAGATCGTCAAAGCGGTCCGGCTCGGAGGCACGCCTGGCAACGTTCACCTGGTAAACCGGGAGGCCAAGCTCGATGAGCCTGTCGGCTACGCCCGCGCCAAGGCCTATGACGTCAACGAATATCAGGGCGGGTTTCTCCGCGCGGACGGAGGAGGCTATGCGCCCCGCGACAGCCATAGTGTCAAGACCCCGAAGCGCTTCAATGGACAGCACATGGTCGCCACGCCGCTTGAGGATCACCGTCTCATCGTCTCCAAAGCGCGCTACGTCGACGCCGTATACCAGCGGTGAAGATGCTTTGTCTCGCGCTGTTCGCTCTATCGCAGCCTCTACGAGCGGCAGCGCGATTAAAGTGTCCGCTTCGCAGTGGGGGAACTCCCCCTCGACGCGCACCCTGTAAATGTCAGAAGATTCTCCATACCGCGCAGCCATGCGTATGGCGTATTCAGGGGCTACTAGGGGAGACTCGTGGGAGGGGAAGTGGAAGGTGGCCCAGTGCTCCCGCTCACTGTGAAAAGCCCGGTAAAAGGTGCCGTCGAGGCGTGTCGGGTTCCCGGCGAGAATTACCAGTGCACCTGGGGTCGAGAGCGCCCCCTCCGCAACCTCGAAAACCTCTTCGGCTACGCCGGACGCTTCATCAATAAGGAATGCCAGATGCTCACCGTGAAAACCCTGTAGTGCCTCAGGATTATCGCGCCTCGATGTCCGGGCGGCGGCGAACCACCCCTGGGGGGCGCTTTTATGCCTTACGCTGTTCTTTGTCACCGTCAGGAGCGAGCGAAGCGGCTCACCCATGGCTTTATGCCATCTGACGACCTCTCCCCAGAGGATATCTTCCAGCTGGTGGCCGGTAGGGGCTGTGCATGGTATTACGGCGCCGGGGCGTGTCGAAATCCACCAAAGGAGCACCCACGCGAGGAGGGTCGATTTGCCTACCCCGTGTCCTGAACGTATTGCGATGCGTCTTTTGCCCTCCTCAAGGGCTTTGAGCACGAGCAATTGTTGCCTAGATGGTTCGACGCCAAGCACTATTTTAACGAAACGCACAGGAGTGCGTACCATCCCTACAAGCTCTTTGAGGCCCGTTTCACTACTTTCTTCCCTCACTATCGCGCTCCCCGAGTTCTCTCAGCGCTCTTACGAACTCCTCCTCGCCGCCTCTCTCCTCCCGATCCTTTGAGAGGAGCTGAAAAAATATTTTGAAGAACTCCTTTACGTTCTCCTCCGCCCAGCCGAGGAGCGCCGTTCTGCCCCCAAGGTTTTCGTATACCCACCAGAAGTCCTCCTTTACGCCGCGCTTTTCAACCGGTTCAACCACTTTAAAGCGTGGCACTTTTTCATCTGCCAACTTGCTTGCCCCTTTTTTCGATGAGTGGACCACACGCCCGACGGCATCTCCCCCCGTTGACTTAAGACACCGCCGGGCGGTGGCGCACCTTTTTCGCGTGGATGGGCCGGGGCTCCCAGTCGCCCTCTTTGTCTCCGCCTGAGGCGGGCTTTTCTCCCATGGAGATTGGCGCCGGAGTCACCCGACCCTTGCCACTCTCCAAGTCTCACAGCGAAGCGGGGTCATGGGGCTCGAAAAAAAGCATGAAAAAAGGCTGTTATTACGGTTGGTTGGATAAAATCAGGTTCATCTGGAAGTTTGTAGCGGCATATGCGAGGAGGGGGTGGGGATTTGGAGTCGGGGGGAAGGGAGGGAGCATAGTGCTCCCTCCCATTGAAGCAACTCAGGTGGTTTTTGCGAACTCGGCCATCAAGGTTGCCTGCATCCTTTCGGTAACGGTGCGGCGGTCATGGTTGTCTATAAGGCGCGCAGCCAGCGCAACGCCAGCATTTTTGGCTTCCTCCATGAGCGCAGGATTTTTAGTCACAGAGGGGGTGTTTTCTTCCGTGATTTTGACCCCTTCGCCTAGGAGCATGCGTACCGCGCCGACTCCGCACGTCTCGCCGTGCCCGCAGATGAAGCAGGAGGCGGCGTGCTGCCCGTCGACCTTGGCGACGGTCTCGATGAAGTTATACATGAAAAAACGCTCGATTTCCGTTGTGCATACAGCGCCTGAGGAGCCTCCCACGCCTACAGCTACGCCAAGTTTGCCCCATAGGGCGTCGCCCTCGCGGTGGCGGAACTGGTAAAAGCGTTCGAGGAAGGCATGGGTTATGGCGTTAATAGTGGAATAGTAATTTGGCGCCCCTATCACGTAGGCGTCCGCCTCAACGATCTTTTCCCTGAGCTTCGCCATATCGTCTTTTAGCACGCATATGTTGTCCTCCACGCAGCCCAGACAGGCGATGCAGCCGCCTATCTGTTTGCCCCTAAGATGGATAAGCTCATAGTCCATGTTGGTGGCCTTGAGGGTTGCCTCGACCAGCTTGTAGACACCCGACTGCTCCTCTTTTCTAGTGCTTCCCGCTATTCCCAAAATTTTCATCATTTGCTCCTTAAGAAGTAAGTCATTTCCCTACCGATAGCATTTAAAGATTCTAACACAGGTAATGGCGGCTTGGGTGCTGCTTACATTGGTTTGAACTTTGAAAAAACGCTACCCAACAACAAAAAATTATTGATTTTAGAGGTTGGCTCTCCATTAAAGCGCTTAACAAATTTATATCTTGCGATAAGATATAGTTCTCCAACGCTAACCCGCTATAGAAGACGTTATGAAGAAAGATTTCCCCCGCATAGTAGTATCGGCATGCCTCCTTGGTGAAGAGGTCCGTTATGACGGCTCCGGTAAGCTGGACCCGTATCTTGTGCATACGATGGGCCGCTTTTGCACTTTTATCCCCCTTTGCCCCGAATGTGAGGCCGGCATGAGTGTTCCAAGAGAGCCTGTCAACCTGTGGGACGACCCAGCCTCTCCCCGGGCCGTGGGGGCGGAGTCAGGGTTTGACTACTCTCGCGGCTGGCGTGATTTCGCCATGCGCAGGCTGGGTGAGTTGTCGGCGGAGGACCCTTGGGGAATGGTGCTAAAAAGCCGCTCCCCGTCCTGCGGGGTCAGGGTAGACGTACATACCGGGTGTGGAGCCAGAAAGCGCGCCGGGATGGGTATATTTGCCGCGGCAGCCAAGGAGCACCTTCCCTTAATACCTGTTGAAAGTGAAGCAGGCCTTTACAACCCCTCTAGAAGAGAGAATTTTATTGTCCGCCTCTTCGCCTTTAGACGGCTAAGAGAGCTCCTCTCAGGCAATCTTTCCAGGAGGGATTTGACCCTTTTTCACAGCCGTGAGCGCCTCCTTTTGATGGCGCACTCGCCGGAGGTTGCCCGCGCAGCGGCGAGAGTCGTTGCCAATCCCGCCACAGAAGATATTTCCCTTCGCCACAGACGTTATTCAGAGCTTTACCTTAAGTGCATGGGTATGAGGGCTACACGCGCAAAAAACTTGAAGGCGATAGCTTTTGGTGCGTCGCAGCTGCGGGAGGGCTTGAGAGGCGGTGAACGGGCCGAACTTGAGGACGCCATGGAGCGGTATAGGCTGGGGGAGCTTCCGAGGCTTGCGGTCTTGACTCTCCTCTACCACTGGGCTCGCCGCGAAGGTCACCACGAGCTTCTCTCCCAGCACTATCTCAACCCCCATCCGCTTGAGTCTCGCCTATTATCTCTCGGTTAGAAAATCATGGGAGCAAAGAGCGCACTTCGGAGACGATTCCCCTGAAAACACCCTCTGCGTTGTCGCGTTTTAGCATGTAGAGGGTTGAATCCTCACGGTCCTTAATGGCCTCTATAAAACCGCCGCCGCTTTTTGCGATTGAAGCCAAGAGCAAGGTTTCCCCGGAGAGCAGGGCTGTTATGAGAGTCTTAAGCTTTCTGGAGGTTGGCTCCAGTTTGCCGATTTCGTCGATTATCACCAATGGGGCGCTGGTTAGGGAAAGATTATCTATAAAATCGTCCAGAGCTTCATGGTCAATATCATATCGGCCCGTCTTGTTCTGAAAAATTGCGTCTCTCCGGTTTACCTTTACAGTGGAACCGTCGATGGCGACTATGTCAAAGCCTACGCGGCGAGTTCCCGTAACCCTCTCCTTGATGAAAAAGCCCTTTGGCCCCAGGTCCGAAAGCTCCTTCGCCAAACGCCTTATCAGGGCGCTTTTTCCCGAACGCGGAGGGCCCGTTAGGAGGATATTCTCACGATTGGACACCATGCCGGAGCGCCAGCCCTAACCGTTCCCGGTGACCTTTGCTTTTAGCTTTTGGTATGAGAGCGGAGCGAGTTTCTCCGGCTCGTCATCTATCTTCGCCGCGAGCATCGGCAGGAGCATGTGGTCCCACCTAAGCTCGACATGTGACTCATTTATATCACCCGTCATGAATGCCGCCGGTCCAAAGCGCTCCTCGGGCTGAAGGAGGTCGTTGACCTCCTCAAGCATGTCCGCAAGGTGTGACAGCTCGGGAGCATTATCTTCAAGCCACCTTTGAAAGACCCCTTCAATCGGCGGATATGACGGCATGAGCCTCATGACCGGGAATATGGAGAAAAGTTCTTGGTCCGTTTCCAAGGCGCCTGTCGCTATTACTTTGAGATTCGGCGGCAGCGTAAGGAACTCCCCGGAGCGTTCGAGCTGAAAGGATTCTCCACGGTTAGGGAGCATGAAGTATCCCTCGCCAAGGCCTACGATCCCGCAGTGCTCAATTCCCTCAACGACGAGAAAGTAAGACTTGCCCGGATCGGCTGTTGCGCGTATCGCCATAGTTTTTAGCGGGCCATCTGCTACCTCGACCTCGCCATTTTTGTTGAAGCGCTCAAACTCCATCAGCGCATTGTCACCCCCCGGAAAAAGCGGATGTCGTTTTACCCTCTGTATCTCACCCGCGAGCACGAGGGCTAGCCCACGCGCTATCTCCCTCTTCATGCAACCACTCGGTCCCAAAAGCGCCAGCTGCCCATGTATTGAAAGGAGGCTTGCAGCTCTTTCCAGGTAATTTGAATCGACCCCTATGCTCTCCGCCAGCCTATCGAGGGGGCCGTCCCGCTCTTCAAGCTCATCGAAGAGCTCGTTGACATCCGTTATGACCTTGCCTCCAGCATCCTCCTCCTGTGCCTTGGATTCTTTGCCGGATGCTGCGGAGTGCGCCTCTTCAGCCATCTCGCCATAGTCGCGCGCAAGGTCAAGCATCAGGATAAGGTCCTTAATCAACTCCTGCTCCTCGGGGAGTGAGGATAGCTTGTAAACTTTGTTCACCACCGTTGCAGCGCGTCTGAGGTCACGATCTTCAGCCGGTAACAATGAATCCGCCGGTTCGCCCAGGTCAAAGCTGCGTTCAGCCGCCATCTCCTGGCATAGAAGGCGTATGCGCGCCACACCTTGAGAAATGGATTCCAATGCTTCGTCGCGTATCTCCGGCGCTTTTACATCGTCGAAGTCCATCTCAACCGAAAGCACGAGCCGCTCGTTTTCGGGGAAGAGCGCCCAGTTGCACCTCATGGGGGCCGTGCGTCCATCGTCCCGTTTCAAGGAGATAGTCAATAGCGCGCAATCATTCCATTTGTCACCATCGCCCGCCGAAAAGATGAGCCCTGTCTGATAGATGGTGAAGATGCCGCCTTCTTGTAATATCTGCTCAATTCCGGAGACTATCCTGGTAAGGGTGGCGTCGCCCGGGAAGGCGCCGTTTCTCTTTAGCGTATTAATTCCCTCGGACATGGCGATGAAGCTGGCGGGGAGGTTGGGTGGGCGGCTCAAGGACGCGCTTTGCTCCAGATGAGTTACCGTAAAGCCCATAGCGTTTAATTTTCGCGCCATGTCCTCATCATTTCTGAAAACACCCGGCACACGCGTAGCGATGTATAAAAATATCTGGTGGAGGGGATAGAGGACCCTGTTGTGTTCGATGGCGTAGACGTATTCGGGGTTTTTCTCCCACCCCTCGAATTTTGGCGATATTCTGTGGACCTCGTCAAAATACCTGAGCGCCTGCTCTATGTCGGACCTGCCTATCTGTGGCATTGCGTCCCTCCCGGGTTTTGTAGGCGTAAATGTCGACCCTGCGGGCAATTTTACACCCACAACCGCCATACTTACAAATTACGGGTTGCGACACCGCATCTGCTCGCTGTGGGGTTTAGAAAAATTCTGCGGCAAATACGGCATAGATAAGGGCGGGGAGGAGGTTACCCGTCCTTATCTTTGTGACTCCAAGGAGGTTCAGCCCTATTGATAAAATCATCAGCCCACCCGTACCGTTGATCGCCGAGAGTATGTGGGGCTCCTGTAAAAAGGCGAGTTGTCCTGCCAGCAATGTCACCGAGCCCTGTAGTACCAGTACGGTGAGGGCGGAGAAAGCCACGCCGACCCCCATCGTGGAGGCCATGACAACCGAACATACGCCGTCCAGGATTGACTTGATATATAAGATGGCGGGGTCGCCGACAGTACCGTCCTTTATGGAGCCGACGATCATCATCGCCCCGGTGACGTAGATTACTGAAGCGGCGACGAAACCGGCGACGAAGGTGGATGATTCACCTGAAAAACGCTCTTTCAGGCGCTCGCCGATGAAGGCCATTCCATCCTCAATACGCATAGCCTCGCCTGTGATTGCGCCAAGTATCAGCGAGCCTACCGGCAGAAGGTCATTCTCGGCTTCAAAGGCCATCCTCACCCCGATGAAGATTACAGAGAGTCCCAATGCGTTCATTAGGATGGTTTTGAAACGCTCCGGTATCCTTGCTCCGGCTGCTACTCCAATGAGGCTGCCGGCGATGATCGCCCCGGTATTTACAAAAGTGCCGGTCATGTATCCTCTTCCTTTAACCTGTGAAAGTTGGGGATTTTACGCCACCCTTTGTAGCATGGCAACAGATCAGTGCCCGTTGGTTTAGCGTCCTGCCTGTGGTAGTGTTACGGATAAGGTGGTTTCGGGGCAAAAAAATAGCCGGAAACCAGCCCAAAGGAGGAGCAATTACTGGTTCCCGGCGAATTGGCAGGCCATGTGTAAGATTTAGCGTGGGATACGCGCATGGCCTGATTGTACTAATCGGAACAATCGCATTAACCTTTAGGGGTAAAAGTGAAAAAAAATACATTTGTCTGCATTGATGGAGTTGCCAAATGCAAGAGAGGCTGAGGCGCTCTTTCGAGGAGACCCTGAAGTTTGCCTCGGCCTCAGGCGCGTGGATCGTGCCGGGTGAGTCAAAAAACGCTGTTAAGGGAGGCGAAATCCCCTCCGACCTGCCTATATTGGCAGTTCCCGGCGGCGGCAGATTGACCGCTATAAGGGAAGAGATGGGTGATTGCAAACGCTGTGGCCTAAGTTCGGGGCGTACGCATATTGTCTTTGGCGTGGGGAAGGGCGATGCCGGGATACTCTTTGTCGGGGAGGGGCCGGGCGAGGAGGAGGATAGGCGGGGAGAGCCTTTTGTCGGCCGAGCCGGGGGCTTGCTGGATAAAATGATCAAGGCCATCGGCTGCAAGCGCGAAGAGGTCTACATCGCCAATATAGTCAAATGCCGTCCTCCGAGGAATCGCGACCCCAAGGTTGAGGAGATTGCCGCCTGCATCCCCTTTCTCAAAGCGCAGATCAAGGCGATAAACCCCGCTGTCATCTGCGCCCTGGGCCGTCATGCGGCAACCAGTCTCTTGGGAATAGACGCTCCGCTGGGGCGCTTGCGGGGTCAGCGGCACCATTTCGAGGGTGTACCGCTGATACCGACTTACCACCCTGCCTATCTACTTCGTAATCCTTCAGCAAAGCGCGACGTGTGGAGGGATTTGCAGCTCGTGCGCGATTTGGCGGCGAGGTAGCGTCCAAATGTATGTTGACTATCCCGATGGGCGTGGCTAACTTCCACTAAAGCATAAATAAAATCCAAAGGAGATTTTTATGGCCTTCGATGATGGCGGATCAAATGGCTGGGGTGGCGGCTCCGGCGGCGGGAACTCTTCGGGTTTGCCCCCTGATTTCCCCAACCCCTTCGATAAGATTAAAGACCTTTTCGGCTCATTCGGCGGAGGGTTCTTTGCTCTAATAGCCGCGGTGGCGGTACTTTTATGGCTGGGCAGCGGCTTTTACGTTGTCAATACCGATGAGGTCGGGGTGGTCAAGCGTTTCGGCAAATACTCCCACACCACGGACCCCGGGCCGCATTGGCACCTACCTTACCCCATCGAGACGGTGATGAGGCCGAAGGTCACTCAGGTCCACCGCATGGAGGTGGGCTTTGAAACAATCGATTCCGGGCCGCCCGCGCGTTATAGGCAGGTCCCCCGTGAGTCAACGATGCTGACCGGTGATGAAAACATCGTAACCTGTGAGTTCATCGTTCAATACCGCATCAAAGACCCCCTCGACTTTCTCTTCAAGGTAAGGGACCCGGTCGGCGCATTCGGAACCGGGGGCTTCGTTAAGGACGCGGCTGAGGCGGCGATGCGCGAAATCGTCGGCAGAAACAAGATCGACGACGTCCTCACCGAGGAAAAAGAGAAGATTCAGGCTGAAGCCCAGACCCTATTGCAGTCAATTCTGGATCAGAGCGGCGTAGGCATATCCGTTGTGCAGGTAAAGCTACAGGATGTTTACCCGCCGAAGCAGGTTATCGACGCCTTTCGCGATGTCGCCTCAGCTCGTGAGGACCGCGAGACCCTTAAAAATCAGGCGGAAGCTTACAATAATGACCTTATCCCCAAGGCAAGAGGCGATGCCGAGCAACGCATAAACGTCGCTCAGGCCTATAGAGAAACCAAGATTAAGACCGCTGAGGGCGACGCTGCCCGCTTCGAGAAGCTGTGGTCGGAGTACAAACTGGCAAAAGAGGTCACGAGAAAGCGCCTCTATCTGGATTCCATCAAGGAGGTCCTCTCCAACGCCAAGGTCGTAATAGCAGACGGCGGCGGTAAGTCGGTACTGCCGCTCTTGCCGCTTGGCGCGCTGGACGGCGCCAAGGGAGGGGATAAGTAAGATGAAAAAAATTCTTCAGATAATAGGGATACTTGCGGTTCTCCTCGTCATCTTCTGGCGCTCCTTCCTCTTCGTGGTTGACGAGACCCAGGTTGGTATAATTTTGCAGCTGGGCAAGCCGGTGGGAGGCGTAAAGGCTCCGGGGCTTCACATGAAGCTACCGCTCGTACAAAACGTAGTCCTTTACGACAACCGGCTGCTTTTATATGACGCCGCGCCCCGCGAGGTCATCACAAAGGACAAGAAAAACCTCGTGATGGACAACTTTGCCAGATGGCGCATCGCCGACCCCCTCCTCTTTTATCAAACGGTAAGGGATGAGGGGCGCGCGCAGGCGAGGCTTGACGATATCGTCTACTCCCTTTTGAGGGAGAACATCGGCAGATATGACTTGATAGACATCGTCTCAAGCGAACGCTCGGTGATAATGGCAAAGGTCACTGAAGCCGCAAACGAGGGCGCTGCCGAATATGGAATCTCCATTGTCGATGTGCGCCTGAAGAGGGCGGACCTGCCCGATGAGAACGCCAAACACGTATATGACCGCATGAGAGCGGAGCGCGAAAGGCAGGCAACTAAATATCGGGCGGAGGGTGAGGAGGAATCTAAAAAGCTGCGTTCCGCCGCTGACAAGGAGCGCGCGATTATCCTTGCCGAAGCCTACAAAACCGCAGAAGAGCTTAGGGGACAGGGCGACGCCGAGGCGACTCGCATATACGCCGAAGCTTTCGGTAAAGACCCCGAGTTTTATTCCTTCATGCGCTCCCTCTCCGTCTACACAAGCTCCATTGGCGAGAAGGACGTTGTAATACTGGACCCTGACGACCCCCTCTTTATGTACCTGAAGAGCGACAAGGCTCCCAGATAGGCGAATGAAAAAATGGGAGGGGCAGATCCATGTATCTGTCCCTCTCCTTGCGTTTTGAAAATGAAAAAAAGCGATTTCAACTTCAATTTACCCGAGGAGCTCATAGCGCAGGAGCCCGCCCGCCCCAGGGATTCAAGCCGCCTTCTGGTGGTTGACAAGGGCAGCGGAAGCTTCACCGATGGGGCCTTCAAAGATCTGCCCGATTTCCTCGGCGCGGGAGACCTATTGGTCGTAAACGACACCAAGGTCATACCTGCGCGCCTCTGGGGAAGGAAGGAGAGCGGGGGCCGCGTTGAGGTGCTCCTCCTCTCGCGGGAGGGGGAACGGCGATGGACAGCGCTTTTGAGGGCGGCAAAGAAGTTCCGCCCCGGCATGAAGATATTGCTTGGTGAAGATGTGGCCTTGCTCGTAGAGGAGGTGCTGGGCGAAGGACGGCACATGGTCTACCTTGAGTCTGGGGGTGGCCCTGACGAGACCATCGAAGCGCTGGGAGAGATGCCGCTGCCTCCCTATATTCGAAGAGCCGCGCCCCGAGCCGAGGACCATGAGTGGTACCAGACCCTCTTCGCGCACCCCGATAAAGGAGGGTCCTCTGCGGCGCCTACCGCCGGACTTCATTTTACCGGGGAGGTCAGGGGCGCGCTCAATGCAAAGGGGGTCGAGACCACCGAGGTCACCCTCCATGTCGGGCTCGGCACCTTTTTGCCCGTGAGGGTAGAGGACCTTTCAGAGCACGAAATGCACTCGGAGCGCTTTGAGCTGGGGGAAGGCGCTGCCAAAAAGATAAACAGAGCCCTTGACGATGGGCGGCGCGTAATCGCCGTGGGGACGACTGCCACGCGGGTTTTGGAGCATTGCGGCGCGGGGGGTAGGGTTGTCCCCGGCAAGGGCGAGACGAAGCTATTTATAACGCCCGGTTACGATTTTAAGGTCGTCTCCGCAATGGTTACCAACTTTCACCTCCCGGAGTCGACGCTTCTGATGCTAGTGTCGGCGCTCGGCGGGCGCGAATTGATTCTCAGAGCATACCGCCATGCCGTCAAGGAGCGTTACCGCTTCTACTCCTATGGCGACGCTATGTTGATTAAATAGGGAGATGATGAACCATAAAAGCTGTGGCGATAGGGCCGGGGAGGGTTTCCGCCCATCCTTTACCCTCCTTGCCGAGGATGAAGCGACGAGCGCCCGCAGGGGGAAGCTGTCCCTATTTCACGGTGAGGTGAACACTCCCGCATTTATGCCCGTGGGCACTTATGGAACCGTAAAGGCAATGACTCCCGAAGAGGTGGAGGGGCTTGGCGCCGAGATTATCCTCGGAAACACCTACCACCTCTACCTGCGGCCGGGGCATGAGCTTATCCGCGATATGGGGGGGCTGCATGAGTTTATGAACTGGCGGCGGCCAATACTTACCGACTCCGGGGGATACCAGGTCTTCAGCTTAAACGAGCTTAGAAAGATAACGGAGGAGGGCGTAACCTTCCAGAGTCATCTGGACGGATCCCGCCACATGTTGACTCCTGAAAGGGTGGTTGAGATTGAGGAGGCGCTCGGCTCAGATGTTATGATGGTCCTCGACGAGTGCCCGCCGCACCCTTCGAGCAGGGAGTATCTTGAGCGCTCCCTTGCGTTGACCAACCGTTGGGCGCTCCGCTCCCTGGATGCGAGAAGGCGCCCGGAGCTTGCCCTCTTTGCAATACTTCAGGGAGGAATGGACCCCGAGCTGAGGGCGAGAGCGGCAAGCGAGCTATGCGGGCAGCCATTCGACGGCTTCGCCATAGGCGGCCTCTCGGTGGGAGAGGGTCAGGAGCTGATGTTAAAGACCCTCGAAGCGACTACCCCCCACATGCCGCGAAGCCGCCCGCGTTACCTCATGGGGGTGGGCACCCCGTCCGACATCGTGGAGGCTGTGGCGAGGGGAGTCGATATGTTCGATTGCGTACTGCCCACGCGCAACGCCAGAAATGGAATGTTCTTTACTTCAAAGGGTAAAATTGCTATAAAACTCGCTCGTTTCGAGCGGGATGAGCTACCCCCCGACGAGGGGTGCGGTTGCTATACTTGCCGCAATTATTCACGCGCTTATATAAGGCATCTTTTCAGAACTCGTGAGATATTGGCATCGCGCCTTATCACGGGGCACAACCTGTATTATTATCAGTCGCTGATGAAACGGATCAGGGCCGCGCTGGAGGCTGGGACTTTCCCGGCATTTTTAAATGATTTCCGCGCGGGACAAGAAGTTTTACAGTGACTAAACACAAATTTATAAATCTCCCCAAGGAGGAATAGATATGCTCTCCATATTCGTAGACAACGCTTATGCAATGGCAGGAGGCGGCGCAGGCGCCGAAGGCGGCGGAGGAATTGCCGCATTTATGCCCCTTATCCTCATGTTCGTAATCTTTTACTTTCTGCTCATACGTCCACAGCAAAAGCGCGCCAAAGAGCATCAGGCGATGCTTGCGGCTATAGATCGCGGCGACGAGGTCATAACCAGCGGCGGGATCATAGGACGAGTAACCGGCGTCACCGACGACGTGCTTACCGTGGAGATCGCCAAAGACGTTAAGGTCCGGGTCCAGAGGAGCGGAATCGCGGGCAAGGTCGTCGCAGGTGAGCCAAAGAAGAAATAATCCAAAACGCTCGCTTTGACGTTTTTTCGATTAATAAGGCCGCTGATAATGGGGCGGCCATGCAGTCTTTGAGAGGAGTTTAAATGTCCCAGGGTTGGAAATGGCGGCTGGGTCTGGTCTCAGGGGTGGCTTTTCTGGGGTTGATTTTCCTGTTCCCCACGCTGCTGCCTCCCGGCTCCGTACCTCCGGCTTTCATGCCGCAGGCGCGCTTGTCGAAGGGCCTTGATCTACAGGGCGGCTTGCACCTGGAGCTTGCGGTGCAGACTGATAAGGCGGTGGAGAATTCTCTTTCACGGCTCGGCGAGGATATCGACAAGGCGCTGAAGGAAGATCGCGCCAAGGTTCGCGATGTCGAGACAACGGCCAAAGATGTCAAAGTGGTTGTGCGAGGAGAAGAGAGCGCTTCCATGCTCCGGAGCATCCTCGAAGAGCAGTTTAAAAACGTCACCATCGAAAATGAGTACGATGATGGCGAACTAAAGGTCTTCGTCCTTACCTTCACCAGTGAGTGGGAGGATGAGATAAGGCAGTACGCCATCGACCAGGGCATCGAGACCATTAGAAACCGCGTAGACCAGTTCGGCGTCGCAGAGCCGGTTATCGTCCCCAGGGGTAACGGTGAGATACTTATACAGCTCCCCGGCCTCGGGACTCTCTCAGCCGATGATGTCTCTACGTGGTTCGAGAAGACCATGAAGGATGAGGGTGTCGATGGCTCCGTCGAGGCAGCCGGTACCGAGGTCTCAGTGACCTTTCCCGACGCGGCGTCCGCTGATACGGTAGTCGATGAGGCTACGCGCAGGTTTACCGGACTCGTAAAAGAGCAGCAAACGCTACAGGATGACGGCTCCATAAAGGTCAACTTTGCGCTTGCCACATCAAAACGCGCCAAGGCCCTAATCGGGCAGACGGCGCAGCTTGAGTTCAGGCTCGTCGATGAGTCTATCTCCATCAGCGAGGCTATCGCCAACGGCGCCCCCAAGGGCAGCGAGATCCTCTACGGCAAGAGGAAGCTCGACAGGCGCACCGGCCAGGAGGTCGGACAGCCCGCCCCCTACGTAATCTCCAAGCGCGTCATGCTCACCGGCGAGGTCGTCACCAACGCCGTAATGAGCGTCGATACCAACCGCGCCGAATACTATGTCCTCATGGAGTTTGACGGTCGCGGCAAGAAGATCTTCGCTGACCTCACCGCCGCCTCCGTCGGTAAGCAGCTCGCGATTATCCTCGACGGCGTCGTACAGTCGGCACCGGTTATTCGCGAGGCTATCCCCGGTGGAC